>JBEEMM010000024.1:0-14936 GCA_041192685.1 Bacteroidota bacterium
CGCAAAGAAAAAGACCCAGAACAGTTTATAAAAACGTTTTACACTGGTCTGGTCATCAAGACGAACAGTCCGCACATGAATTAGAAAGGCAAGGCAGAGCACGCTTAAACTAAGCAAGAGCAATGGCTCGGACTCTTGATAGCTCCAAAATATGCACCAGGCATAGGCGGCTGTGACCAAAGCCGCTCCCAAATAAAGCGCGATTTTGGGCGAATAGAGTAGCGGGAAGGTTCGGTAGCCAAAATGAGCGTCCCCCGCTCGATCGGGCAAGTCCTTATACCAGGCAATGGCTAAACTAAAGGCAGAAATGAACAGGGTGAGCGGGTAAATGACCGGCTCGATGGAATAAGTATGGTCAAGCATGCCCGAAAAATGCAGCGCCATTCCTAAATTAACCAAGACGCCCCTGACAATTGTTATGGATAGGGCGGCCGGCAAATGATGTTTTTTAAACTGAATCGGCGGCATGGAGTAGGCAATTCCCAAAAACAGAATTACCGCAATCAGCAGCAGCAGCAACCAATGCAAAAGGGCCGCGGCAACCAGCGCAATGATTCCTGAGGCAATCACAATCTTCTTTGCGGAATTTGCATCCAACTCCCCAGAGGCTATGGGCAGTTCCGGCTTATTAATCTTGTCTAATTCTACATCAATGACTTGATTTAACCCTGTGATGCATAGGTTACAGGCTAAGGCCGATACCAGTGTTACCACTAGAATATACCAATGGGTGAATACGTTGCCCCCCTGCAGCAAGAATAAAACGATAATGCTAAGGGTCGATCCAATGATGGTATGGGGGCGACTGAACCTCCAAAGAATACTCGCGGTCATGATAAAGCTGGTTGTGCTGATAAAACAATGAGGTTGCCGCGCAGTTGCGGAAATCGTTCTACGTGAATTACGTACTCGCTGTCAGAAATACCTCCCACTAGGTCCTGATACTGGGTGATGGTCTTACTTTTTAGGACGGAAAGCCAACCGTCCCAGGCCACTGTAGCAAGCTGGATTGGCAAAAAGTAGGTTGTCACTATGCGGAGGAATGAGAAGGGGCGAATTGCCCATGCGGTGAGCGGTTGCACCAGCAAAGCAGCCAACGTAACTTGAATAAAGCTTAACAAAGAGGGTTCCAAAACTTCTGCAATAATAAATCCAGCCTTGGCCTCTTTCATCTTGGTGATGATTTGTTTTTGTTCTTGAGAGGTGAAATGGTGAAAAGCATTGAACATACTGTACTGCTGATTCGCTTGAGGCTGAAAGTCAAGAAGATTAAGGGGCGCAGAGTCGTATTCCATATGCTTCAAAACTACCTTAGAAGCCGAATTGGGAAACCAATCAGTAAGCCTAAAAAAGGCCGGATTATTAGCCTTGTTCTTAAGGTACAAGGCGGGCCAACCGCTACCACTCGCGAGGTCAGTCCATTGATTAGAGGGAAATTGTTCTAGTATTTTGCAAATAGGCCGGTATAATTCCAGGGTAGCACTAATCCATCCGACGTATTCCAACTGCATTTTTCGCAAAGAGGAAGGAAACCAAGGATAATCTTCCAGCTCTTTCAAAAACATGTGGTTAATTTACGGCTGATACTACTGAATGCCGTCTACCCTACTTTTTTCTTTAGCCGCAGCTGCTGTTTTGGCGTTCACCGTATTCATTGAGTTCGCAATCCGCAGGGCTTGGCTCCCTTTTTTTATAGGTAGAAAGTTGCTCCATGTACTGGCAATTAGTACCACTGCCTGGATTATTGATATAAGCCAGGATTCGCTGACTCTGGGCCTAGTTCTCGTTTCGATTGGAGTTCTGTTGATGGTTGTTCTACTTAAGTTCAAATGGTGGTTGCAGCAAGAATTCTCTTATGGAATTGCCTTGTTCCCGATCTCCCTTGGCGGTTTGCTGGCGATAGGTGTTTCGGCAAGTTGGATTGCCACGGCCGCTTGGGTGCTGGCCCTGAGTGATGCCAGCGCTGGACTAGTAGGCCGAACATGGGGCACACCAAAACTCAATTTTTTATCGGAATCTAAATCCTATCAAGGGGCCTTTGCATTTTTTGCTACTGCCTCAATAGTCATGGCTGTTCGATTCCCCGATTTGCATCTGGGATGGTGGCTTCTTCTTTCGTTAATCCCCACACTGACCGAACTTTTCTCCTGGCGGGGAAGCGATAATTTTTTTCTTCCCATTTTTACCGTTGGCTGGATTCAATTGGTGCTTCAAAGCCCCTATTTAGGTTCATGGATCGGGGTGCTCGTTGGCCTAGCCATTGTGATCTTCCTTGAATGGTTCGTTCGAAGCAGAAACTGGCTGGACCAAACTGGGAGTTTGGCCGCCCTGTGGATTGCGGCGATACTTTGGATGAGCGGTGGCTGGAAGGCCTTGTCTGCGCCTGTTTTTCTATTGGTTGTGGGATCCGCCACTGGCAAGCTGATTCGGCCGAACCATGCATCCGAAAAAAGGACCTCGCAGCAGGTATTTTCTAATGGCCTGATTGGGGTCGTGCTCTACATGCTCTATGGAATTACAGGGGAATTCCATTGGCTTCTGCTCGCTTGGAGTTCTTTTGCGGTCAGCGTTTGCGATACCATTAGCAGCGAAGTGGGCGTTGCCGTCGGCGGGCGCACCTACAATGCGGTAACACTCCGCAGCATGCAACCGGGTCTCTCGGGCGGAATTTCTCTTGCTGGGACTGCAGGAGGTTTGGCTGCTTTGCTGCTTTTGGTACTTTTTATGGGTGGTATTTTGCCTGTAAGCCCGATTCAGTTGCTTTGGGTTTTGGGCACTGGATTTATTGGCATGCTGGTGGATAGCATTTTAGGCAGCAAATGGCAGGCCTTATGGATGCAGGGTGAGGCGTGGAGTGAGGTTTCGAGCGATAGTCCGCAGGAAGTGCTCGTCAAGGGCTTGCCTTGGCTCGACAACCACTGGGTGAATTTTTTGAGCAATGGAATTACCATGACCTGCTCCTACCTCGCTTATGCTTGGTTTTTTCTATAACTAACCACTATTGAACTAGCAATGAACATTGTATCAATCTTTAGAATTGTCGCAGTAAGCGAGGGATACAGCTACCTGGCCTTTGCCGCAACCATGCCTTTGAAGTACGGATTGGGAATTCTCTGGCCCAACAAAATTGTGGGAGCCACCCACGGAGCCTTGTTCCTCGCATTCGTGGTTTTGCTTCTGTTGGTTTGGATCCGCGAGCGGTGGACAATTGGCCGGGTTGCAGCCTTTGGACTGGCTTCGCTACTGCCTTTTGGAACCATTTGGTTGGAACGACGGATTTTTGCCAAGAAATAACCAGTTTAGATTGTTGGTTTTAAGGAATCTAGCTAATTCTTGGCTTTAGATTATTTATTACAAACCTGAGGCCGACGATCTTCTTATTTAAGGTAATTTTGCAGCCAATTAAAAAAATAAACTATGAATAAATCCTTTTTTTCTGCAGCCCTTGTTGCTGTAGCCGCTGCATCCTGCTCTAACAACCAAGGCGAAGACGTCGACGGTACGGCCTCAGTGGCCTACACGGTTGATGCCGCATCTTCTACCGTAGAGTGGAAGGGTGACGTTGTTGGTGTTTACGGCCACAATGGCACTGCCAAACTCGCATCTGGAACGGTTGAAGTTGCAGACAGTGCAATAGTTGGTGGAATGTTCACCATCGACATGACTACGATTTGGCCTACCGACAGCGCTTCGTACAAGGACCAAGACGGCGGACGCGCAAGCGACCTGGTGGGTCACTTGATGACCGACGACTTCTTTGGTGTTGATTCGTTCCCAACTGCAACGTTTGAAGTAGTTAGCGCCACAGCAACTACCGTTAGCGGAAAACTCACTGTTAAGGGAGTTACGGTTGACGAAGAGCTTGAAATCACCAACATGGAGGTTACCGAATCAGGTTTGACCTTCACTGGCACCTTGACTTTTGATCGCCAAAAGCACGGAGTAAGCTGGAAGCATTTTGTTAAGGACTACGTTCTTGCTGACGAAATCGCAATCACCTTCACGGTTGTTGCTGCTCCAACACTTTAAGGCTTAACAAAGTTTTATAACGAAAAGCCCCGCCATTGGCGGGGCTTTTTTTATGGGCTGCTGCTAATGATTAGGGACTAACCAAGTTCAGGCTTACGTTGAAGTAGAGCGGGTTGCCTAGTCCGTTCGTCTGGGCATAGGCGTCGTCACGCAAGAGTCCAAAGGCTCGGTAAATCTCTACCCCATCGACCAAACGATCGACGTCGTAGCGGTACTGAAGGCGGTAGCCTGCCTGAACAGAAAGCCACATAAAATCCTTTAGCGAAAACTCATAAACCATGCGGAATCGAGCCTCGCCGCGGCGAATTTCCAAGTCTTCGTTGCGGAGGTCAAAATTGCTTGCCGGATCGCGCCACAAACGGTAGGACTGACCCTCTAGTTCATAGCCTGCGAACAGCATGTTTCGCGGATTAATCGTGCGGCGAACGTGAGCGCGGGCCGGGAATAGCACCTCGGCTCCCCACTTGTTCAGGGCATCGGTGGAATTGTATAGAATAACAGGGATGTAGTTAATCTCTCCCACGCGGTAGGTGCGCGCAAGGCCCAATCCCCACTGCTTCTTCTCGGTCGGACGGCGACCGTAGATCAATGCTGCAGAGTACCGCAGGTACTGGGCAGGCATGAACTCGATACCGTAGGTCCCGCTTAAATCAGCAGAGCCTTGAAAGAGCAGGAAGTTCTTGCGATCGAGTGGCTTAAACACCGTGGTATTAACTCCCGTGGTTCGCAGACCATGCTCCGACAGGGTCTGGTGCAGTGGATTTGAAGCCGCGGTAGGCAGGGTAGCATACTGGTACTGCGTGTTCCAGTAGTTGGCTCCCATTTGCCAGACCAGGTTGGTCTTCGAAATAACAGGGATGTTAAAACCTACCCTTAAGCCCTGCGTCGCATTCACCTGAGCGTCTTCGGCAGCGGCAAGTTCCGCACCACTGGCATTAAAAAGCGCACCCGCAGAGAGGTTGTAGGCCCCCTGGTAGTCGTAGCCCAAGGAAATTAGCTTGGCAGGGCTTAGACCCTCAATTTTGGGACTGCAAAAGCGCTTCGCTCCGGCGTCTACAAAACCAAGGTTGTCGTACTGGCTAAAGTCGTCTTCGGCAGCCGATGAAGAGTCGGTCTGGGCCCATAGAGTTCCTCCAATGGACGTCGCGAGGGCTAAAGCCCAAATACTGCGGAGCATCATTTTTTAGCAGGCGCAGTGGCTAGTCTCTTCCACACGTCGGTACGGCCAAGGGCCTGTACTCCAATGTATCCGCGAATATCCAGGGTGTTTTTATCCTTCATTTTGATGACGCAGTTGTAGGTGCTGCCGTTGAGCGGATCATAGATTGTACCCTCAGACCAGGTTCCGTCGGTTTGGTAGACGAAGTCCTTGAGCATGCGGTAGCCCTTGAGCGGAACATTTTTAAGCGCTGCATCAGGGTTGTTCTTGTCGGTCTTGGGCAGGTTGGTCTCCGGGTCGTTGGGTTCGATGAGCCACACTACTCGCCCGTAGTACTTCGTGCCAATCTTGTCAATTTTAATGCGCGAGCGGCCGTTGCTGGGTTCCCAGACACCGATTAATTTGTCACCGGGAGATTCTTGAAGCTCAAAATTGAGCGAGGTGACGGCAATTAAGGCCGAAGCGGCCCAAAGGGATAGTTTGCGTAGCATAGGTTGTTTAGGATTTAACGGTAAGATCTAGGGTAAGGTTGATTTTAAAGCTGCGGTTGCCGTCGTAGAAGTCTTCGGCGAGGTCCGCGTCGAGAACCAGGTAGACGGTACCACCCGATACTAGGGTGCCAAGTTCCGCGTCGGGAGCGACATCGAGGGCCACCGAGGAGGATTCTGCAGGCAGCGGATTTTTGAAGGCCACCTCTTGCATGGCAACTTCGGCATCGTCGCTGGCAAAAGAAAGTACCAGTGAACGCACCATTCCAAAGCCAAGGCTGTCGCCCGGAGCCACCGTTGCACTAGTCAGGCGCGCATCAGAGATGAGCATTCCCTCTTGATAGGCATCGCCAAGAATCGATTTTAGGTCAATTTCGAGGCTGTACTGGCCTTGGTTCGGACCTTCAAATAAGGGACCTTCAAGGGTTATATTGAGGTCGTTAACGGCGTATTCGTGAACGGTACCCGAGCCGGAACAGCCCCAGATCAGTAAGGCTGGAAGCACCATGGTACCGGCAATGCGAAGGATATTTTTAATCATTTTGGATGGAATTAAGCGCCGAATATATACCCAAAAGGCGATTGAGAACGATTATTGGGGATAATTTTTAGGTTCCGACAGCCTGCAGCAGAATTCCGCATAATTTTAGGCAAGCATGCACAAGCCCATCCTATATAAAGTCGATTCGCCTCAAACCGTCCTAAATAATGGAAGATTCGGACGCAGCCATACTTTAGATTTTAGGTTCGAATGAAGTCCGCCCTTATTGTACTGCTCGCAGGCCGTGGAATGCGTTTTGGTGGCCCGAAGCAGCTTGAGCCGGTGGGGCCCAATGGCGAATGCATTGCCGAACTCAGCGTCAGGGATGCCGCTTTGGCTGGATTCACGGGCGCAATTCTGGTGATTCGAGAGGAGCACCGCGCACTTTGGGAGGCTAAAACTTGGCCGATTCCGACCTCTATTGCGATTCAGCACCAAGCCCTCGGAACCGGTGATGCATTGGGCATCGGCATGAAGTTGGCCAATTCTTTGGGCTACAGCAACTGGGCCGTGGCGAACGGCGACGACTATTATGGTCCGATTTGGAACGAGGCCTACCGTCTTCTTGCCCTAGGCTTGAATGCAGCCCTCGCCTACCCGCTTAAGAGCGTTTGCAGCCACTCGGGCTCGGTAAGCCGGGCAATTTTGCATCAGGACGAAGACCGTCTTTTAACCAGCATCGAAGAGATGCACAATCTATACCCCGAGGACGCTGCTCGATTGGGTAACCCTTGGGTCTCTATGAATGCATGGGTTTTTCAGAGGGACTTGCTTCAATGGTGGACTAAGGCGCAAATGCAGCACCCAGGCGACCGTGAATTTGGAATCCCCGATGCATTGCGCGTCGGAATCTCAATGGGCGCATCCATCGAGGTAGCGAAAGTTGGTGAATCCTGGATTGGAATGACCCATGCGGCAGACAAGGAGGCCGTTTTGATGTACTTTAAGGGCAGTTAAAACCCCTTGAACCCATGAATCGTCGTGATTTTTTGCGGACCACTGGCTTGGCCACTGCCGGTGCTGCTATGCTTCCGTCCTACCTCTATGCCTTGTCGCCCGAGGTTCGAAAAACCATTCGAGTAGGATTTATTGCCACAGGCCTCCGGGGGCAAAACCATCTTGAACTCATGCTTCAAAGGGACGACGTCGAGGTTGTAGCCCTTGCCGATCCCCAAGTGCACATGCTGGCCTCTGCAGTGAGTATGATTGCAAAGTCCGGTAAAAAAGAAGCCAAGACCTATGGCAATGGGCCCAAGGACTACCTGAACATGCTCGAAAAAGAGCGTTTGGACGCCGTTTTTGTAAGCAGCCCCTGGGAGTGGCACCGCGACCACGGCGTCGCTTCACTGCAAGCTGGAGTGGCGGTAGCCATGGAAGTGAGCGGAGCAATTAACCTCAAGGATTGCTGGGATTTAGTGGAGGCAAGCGAGCGCAACCGAACTCCGCTCATGGCGCTTGAAAACGTTTGCTACCGCCGTGACGTGATGTCGGTCTTGAATATGGTCCGCCAAGGAATGTTTGGCGAACTGGTCCACGGGCAAGGCGGATACCAGCACGATCTGCGTGGCGTGCTGTTTAACGACGGCAAATCACCCTACGGCAAGGGCGTGGAATTTGGAGCGGAGCAGGGATACAGCGAATCGCAGTGGCGAACAGACCACTACGTCAAGCGCAACGGAGAACTGTATCCGACGCACGGACTGGGCCCGGTAGCGGCCATGATGGACGTCAATCGGGGCAATCGTTTGACGCATTTGACTTCCATGGCGAGCAAGTCGCGCGGATTAAACGACTACGTTACCCGCCAAGCGGGCAAGGATCACCCGAATGCCAAGGTCAATTTTGCCTGCGGCGACATTGTAACAACCACTATTGGTTGCGCAAACGGCGAAACTATTCTGCTGACCCACGACACCTCCCTTCAGCGGCCTTATAATTTAGGCTTCCGAGTTCAGGGTACGCGCGGAATATGGCAGGATTTCGGCTGGGGCGGGCTGGACCAAGGCCACATTTACTTTGAAGAATCCATGAAGCAGAGCCACCGATGGGCCAATACGGCTGAGTTGATGAAGTCCAATGACCATCCGCTCTGGGCCAAGCATTCTGAGGCGGCCGCGGGCGCGGGGCATGGCGGAATGGACTACTTCGTCGACAACGCCTTCATCGAATGCCTCAAGCGCAACGAACCTTTTCCCTTTGACGTCTACGACTTAGCCACGTGGTACTCGATTACGCCCTTGTCAGAAAAGTCCATAGCCGAGGGCTCCGTGCCCCAAGAAATTCCGGATTTCACCCGCGGAGCCTGGCTGGAGCGCAAGCCCATTTTTGGGTTCTATGACCAGTATTAACTGGAGCGATTGGGGCAGGTCCGCGCCCTTAGTGCTGACGCCCGTCTCGGGCGGCCTCATTAACGAGAGCTTTCGTGCGGAATTTGGCTCTGGCGAAATCTTGTTCGCACAGCGCGTCAACCGCGGCGTTTTTAGCGACCTGGATGCCATAGAGCAGAACTTAATCCTCCTTAGGGCATCGCCAGCCTCGGAGCTCGTGGTGAACCCCATTCCACGCCTTGACGGAGGCATTCACGACGCGGACGGCTGGCGAATCCAACCCTGGATTCATGAAGCAGCTCAGCATGCTCCACCCTATGCCTGCGGCCAGTTTTGGGGGCAATTCAACCGCTTGCTGAACGAGCGCGCTGCGCCATGGAAGACGGTGCTTCCCAACTTTCACAGCGCTGCACTTCGGTGGGCGCAATGGGCAAATGTGCGCCAAATGGTTCCTCTTGATTATGCCAAGTTATACTCTGAATTAGAAGATCTTGCGCCTATGTTTTTAAAGTTAGAGTCGAAGCTTACGCCGGCGGTTCAGCACCACGATGCCAAGCGTGCCAACATGCTTCTGAGTGATCAAGGATTCCGCGCCATCGACCTCGACACCCTTCAACCGGGCTACCTCGGCAGTGATTTTGCCGATTTAGTTCGGAGTATGGCCGCAGTCAGGGCCGAAGATGACCCGAAGGGGAATTCTGCGGAGCCCGAAATCCTGCGCGAGCTATGGGAAGGCTACCTCAATGGCTGGCCTGATGCTGCCGTTCACGAGGATGCCCTGCGCCTCATGCCCGCCTACCTGAGTTGGGTGCAAGCTCTTCGTTTTGCGACCGATGCCGCAAACGGCAGCACCTACTACTGCATTGATTATCCCGAGCACAATTGGGTTCGCGCACAGAACCAGTTGGAGCTTGTGCGTTCACTGCTGAAATTGACTAGGTTTACGGTATGAACATCCAGGTCCCCATTGAGGTAGTTGAGCGTGAAGAACTCCGCCCAGGCCAACGCGAACTGCTCGAGCAGGCAATTGGGGCCTTGGATCATGCGCACGCGCCGTATTCCGGATTCCGGGTGGCCGCCGCAGCGCGCTTGGCCGACGGCCAAATCGTGACCGGAACCAACCAAGAGAACGCGTCCTACCCCGTTGGAATTTGCGCGGAGCGCGTGGCACTGTCGACGGTCAACAGCATTGCTCCCGGGGCGCGAATCCTCGAAATGGTGGTGACCTACCGCCCGAGCAGCGGCCCAGGCCACAGTCCTCTTGCCCCCTGCGGCATGTGCCGCCAAGCCCTTGTCGAACAGCACGTGCGGCAAAAAGACGCCTTGGGACTTATCCTGGCCGCCGAAACAGGCCCCGTATGGCTCTTGGGCAATGCCAGCGACCTTTTGCCCCTCGCCTTCACTCCTTCAGACCTCGACTAATGTTTGCGCCCGCAGGACTCAGCATCTTTGCCGAGATGACGGCGCTCGCACAACGCTACGGAGCGCTCAACCTCGCCCAAGGTTTTCCGGAATTTGGCCCTGACCCCGAACTCATAACCGCCTTTCACCGCGCCTTGGACGCGGAATCCGCGCAGTATGCACCCATGCCGGGGCTTCTAAGGCTGCGCGAAGCGGTTGCGGCCGACGAGTTGCGGCGAAACGGAACGCCCTACGACCCCCAGCATGAAATCACGGTGGTTCCCGGGGCGACCGTGGGGATCTTTTCAGCCATTCAGGCACTGTGTGGACCGGGAGACGAAGTCATTCTGCTCGAGCCGGCCTACGATTCCTACCATCCCGCGGTGGTAATGTCGGGTGCGGCACCCGTAGCGGTTCCGCTCGAAATTGCCGCAGAGCGTGTCGTTGTCAATTGGGATGCGCTTGCCGCCGCGGTAACTCCGCGCACCAAAATGATCGTGGTGAACAGCCCGCACAATCCTACGGGAATGGTCTGGACCCACCAAGACTGGGCGGAGCTTGCAGCTCGCATTCCTGAAAATGCATTGGTTTTGAGCGACGAAGTCTACGAAACCATGGTGTTTGATGGTGCTTCGTTGGCCAGCCCCCACCATAACCCGAGTTTGCGGCACCGGAGCCTTCGTGCGCTGAGCTTCGGAAAAACCTACCACGTAACCGGCTGGAAGCTCGGCGTAGTCTTGGCCCCCGAGAACCTCAGCCTGCGCCTTAGAACGGCCTATCAGTTCATCGCGTTCTCGGCGTCAACGCCCGCACAGCATGCCGTGGCCGACTTTCTTGCGTTGCGCCCCGACTACCCCAACCACCTCGCGGATTTTTTTCAAGCAAAGCGCGACCTGCTCGCCGCATCACTGGCAGAGAGCGGATTTCGAACGCTTCACAGCGCGGGGAGCTACTTTCTCTTGGTGGACTACTCCGCATTAAGTGACCTAGCGGATCGCGAATTCGCGGAACAGCTTACCCGAGAGGCAGGCCTAGCCACTGTGCCGCTGAGCCCGTTCTATAGGGTTCCGCCCAGAGAGCATCGAATGCTGAGGCTTTGCTTTGCCAAAGAGGACGCCACGTTGCTTGAAGCAGGTCAACGCCTCTGCACCTGGAAGCAATCGTAGCATCAGGGGTATGGTCGCCCCGCGGCAATTTCTTCAACGACCGAAGGGTCGAGCAGCGTCGTCGTATCGCCAAAATTTGACAGGTCGCCTTCTGCAATTTTGCGAAGAATTCGACGCATGATTTTACCCGATCTCGTTTTGGGCAGGCCACTGACAAACTGAATCTGGTCCGGCTTGGCGATCGGCCCAATAATCCGACTCACGGTTGCTGCAATGGCTTGACGCGTGAGGCTTTCGTCGTCGTGGTCGCCCTGGTAGACCACATACGCGTAGATCCCTTGCCCCTTGATTCCGTGCGGAAAACCAACTACCGCCGACTCCACCACTCCGGCGTGCATGCTGAGGGCGTTTTCGACTTCGGCGGTTCCGATGCGGTGTCCGCTCACGTTGAGCACATCATCGACGCGACCCGTGATGCGGTAGTGGCCGTCTTCGTCGCGAAGGCAACCGTCGCCCGTAAAATAAAGGCCGGGGTATGCACTGAAGTAGGTCTGGCGGCATCGCTCGTGGTCGCCATAGGTAGTGCGGAGCATTCCCGGCCAAGGCGCGCGAATGCACAAATTTCCGCTCACCCCATTGCCGTGAATTTCAGAACCATGCTCGTCGACCAGCACGGGGTCAATACCCGGCATGGGAAGGGTGGCAAACGTAGGCTTGGCCGGGGTCACGCCCGCGAGGTTGGTGATTAGAATACCCCCGGTTTCGGTCTGCCACCAGGTGTCAACAATCGGACTCTCGCCCTTGCCGATGTGGCTGTGGTACCAGGTCCAAGCCTCTTCGTTGATGGGTTCACCGACGGTTCCGAGCACCTTGAGGCTGTCCAAGCGTTTACCATTAAGCGGATCCAGACCAAATCCCATCAAGCTGCGAATGGCGGTCGGAGCCGTGTACAGTATGTTCACCTGGTGGCGGTCGACGATGTCCCAAAAGCGTCCCGCATCGGGCCAAGTAGGAACTCCTTCAAACATCACGGTGGTTGCGCCCGCGAGCAGGGGTCCGTACAAGAGGTAGCTGTGGCCGGTAATCCATCCAAGGTCGGCGGTGCAAAAGTGAACCTGCCCCGGTTGGTACTGAAAGGCGTTTACAAAGGTGTAGGCCGCCCAAACCATGTAGCCGGCGCAGGTATGCACCACTCCCTTGGGCTGGCCGGTGGATCCGCTGGTATAGAGAATGAAGAGCAAATCCTCGGCCTCCATAACCTCAGGATCAACATTTGGGTTGCCCATGGCCTTGACGCGGTCGATCTCGTCATGCAGCCAAAGGTCCCGGCCCTGAACCATACCGACCGGGATTTGGCAGTGAGCTACCACCAAAATGGTCCGCAGCGAAGTGCAGGCTTCTGCCGCTTGGTCAACTACCGACTTGAGCGGAATCACTTTAGCCCCGCGGTTTGCGCCGTCGCAGGTGATGACCACCTTAGCCTGAGCGTCGTTGATGCGGTCGGCCAAGGACTGTGCGCTAAAGCCAGCAAAAACAACCGAATGCACGGCCCCGATGCGAGCGCAGGCTAGCAGGGCAATGGCGAGCTCGGGAATCATGCCCATGTAGAGGCAGACGCGGTCGCCCTTCTGCACCCCGTTGTTCTTGAGTACCCGGGCAAACTGCATTACCCTAAAATGCAGTTCACCGTAGCTCAGCACTTGGGGCTCGTCCTTAGGATCGTTGGGTTCGAAAATTAGGGCAGGTTGGCCCGAACTGGCGGCTAGGTGGCGGTCGAGGCAGTTCTCGGTAATGTTCAACTGGGCTCCGTCAAACCAGCGCACCGAGGGTTCGTTAAAATTCCAATCCAAAACCCTGTCCCAAGGGCGCATCCAGGTGAAATGCTGGGCGAGGTCTGCCCAAAAGGCTTCGGGATCGGCCAAAGAATCCTGCCTTGCGCGATGGTATTGGTCCAGGGTTCTAATTTGATAGGGATAAGCCATGAGGCAAACCTAAGAAATCATTAGGTTTGCTCTTCTATGCGAACCCTCTTTAGGCTGCTGATTCTTTCTGCTTTTTTGCTAGTGCTGTCGAGCGCGGACCATCCCATGCACCTCGCTTCGCACGAGCTGAGGGTGGGCCCTAAGCGAATCGATTGGACCCTTCGAATTTTTACCGACGACTTAGAAGATGCCATCAACGCCCGCAATAAATCGGGAAAAGTCCGCTTAGAAAGCGCCGAAGGCAGAGCCATGGCCGAACGCTATCTGATTGAAACCCTTAAAGTGAATCGCGGTAAAAGACCGGTCCCCCTGCATTTTGACCAATACCGCTACCAGCCCAGTACCGTGGAGTTTAAATTTCACGTCGACGGAGGATTGCCATTGGTGGTAAGCGACCAAATTCTGCATGAGTTTTTTCAGGACCAGCAAAACGTGTACTTCGTTCGCAGCCCGAAGGGCCGTCTTAATGCCGTAAGCACGGCTGCCAACCCTAAAATTGAATTGCGGTGAACATTCCTCCCATTGCAGAATTGGGCTTCTATCACATCCTGGACGTCGCAGCCTGGGACCATCTTCTCTTTGTTGCGGCCCTAATTGCTCCATTTGCCCCGCGCGACTTCAAGCTTTGGCTTGCTGCACTCACTGCTTTTACACTGGGACACACCCTCGCCATGGCGACCCAAATCGCACTCAGCTTACCCTTGAACGAACGCCTAGTCGAAGGGGCCGTGCTCGCCACGCTGGTGCTTACCGCCGGGCGCGTAGTGTGGTTCAAAGGCGCACCAAAAATGAGCCGCCGCGGGTGGCTTGGACCTGAACTCGCAGTGGCAGCAGCCTTCGGTATGATTCACGGCCTGGCCTTCGCAAAGGACCTTGGCCCGCTCCTGCCCATAGAAACTGGTGCATTGTGGTCAGCCTGGGGCTGGTTTGCGGGCGGAATAGAGCTCGGCCAACTTAGCGTAGTCGCAGGAGTATTCGTCCTTCGCTGGATGGCTTCGGCGCGGGGATTCAATCCCCGGGATTTCGCCCTGGCCCTAGGGGCAATCTGCCTCGGAGTTTCGCTACATTTGGCGTCTCAATGGTATTTAGAATTATGAAAATGAATCAAACTTGGACCCTGGCCGCTCTGGCTTTTTCTGCGGCTTCTTTTGCCCAGCACGTTCCCGCTGACCGACTGTCGCACAGCAAGTTCCGACAGCTCGAGCAGGAACTGCCCACACCCAACAGCTACCGCAACGCTGCAGGGGCTCCCGGCCACGCCTACTACCAAAACCGCGCGGACTACGACATCAAACTGAACCTCAACGAGAAGACCCACGTGCTAACCGGCACGGAATGGATTACCTACCGCAACAACAGCCCCGACGCCCTGGCCTACCTCTGGGTGCAGCTCGACCAGAACATGATGAAGCCTGGCTCTATGACGGACCAGAGCAAAAAAGGCAGCATCCCAGCCTCTATTACGCCTGAAAAAATTCAGGATGAGTACATTGACGTCTACCAGGGCGGGTTCAACATAACCGAGGTCAAGTCGGCAAGCAACAGCAATTTGCCCTACGTCATCAACAATACCATGATGCGTGTGGACCTGCCCACTGCCCTAGCCCCGGGTCAAAGCGTCCGGTTTTACATTGCATGGAACTACCTGATTAACGACCGCATGAAGGTCGGCGGACGCAGCGGTTACGAGCATTTTAAGGATGAAGACAATACGCTTTATACCATTGCCCAATTCTTCCCGCGCATGGCTGTTTATGGCGACAACGTCGGCTGGCAGCACAAGCAGTTTTTAGGCCAGGGCGAGTTTACCCTGCCTTTTGGAGACTATAAAGTGGCCATTACCGTTCCGAGCGATCACCTGGTTGCTGCTACCGGAACACTGATGAACGAGTCCAGTGTTCTC
>JBEEMM010000025.1:0-14578 GCA_041192685.1 Bacteroidota bacterium
CGCCCGGATCTCCTCCTCTCAGCATCCTCAGCTTTGAGCGCTCATTCCATGGACGCCTCTTCGGCTCGCTCTCCACAACTCGCTCGAAGGCCCTCCACAAGGTCAGAAGCGAAGGCCTGCCGCTTGCAGGACCGGCCCTGGGTGCAGGGAAAGCATTCCGCCATCGCCGGGGTGGCCTGGCTGCTGGTGACGATCCTCTCGGTGCCGGCCTTCTTGAGGTTTTCAATCCCTTCGGTCTTTGACGCTTGCCCGACGTACTTGGACCCAGGAATATGACCGCTCTTAAACAAGAACGCCACGCCAACCAAGCTCAAATTGTCCCTAACTCCAGTGAGTGCCGTGGTAAGGTTGGCAGATGCAAATGGGATACGATCCCAAACAACGAACATGTACCCCACCGTGAGCATCAATGTTATGATGCCCGTAATAGGAACAAAGCTCTTGGGACTTATTCCAATACCAATGGTACCCCATGCAAACGACACCCCAATCGATAATACCAATGCCACGTACACAAGACGTCGGCTCATGGCCATCATGAACGCCAATGTTAATGCGCTCACGACAATTGCAAATGCTCCACAAGTAATGGCAATCTTGAGAATATTGCGATAGTCCAACAGTAATAAATCGTCGCTATCTTCCATGATCATGGCTGCATCATCGTCTACCCCCTCGACAGGACCACCGACACCGTTGGAACTAGTAGCCACAACAGCTTCCGGGCCAAACTTCAGATACGCTATGGTTTGAACCAATAGACGACGGAACCGCAGAACCCCTAGAGTTCTTGAGGGTCCGTATGATGCCGGTTTCTACCGACTGCGCCGTGTACCCTGCGGATTCTGTGGATATTTGGATTCGCGATAGGGTTGGGGTGCAGGCCTTATTGACCATAGATCAGGGCAACGATACCCTCGATTGCCCGGGCTCGAGCACGCGACTAAGAGCAAGCATACAAGGGGGCGAGGGCCTCAAGCGAGGCTACTGGGAGTCCGACAGTCTTCAAACAGTGCTCCTGACCGTGACCCCTGCCACGACTACGACCTACCGATACCTCAGTTGGGACGAATGCAGCACGGTTCCGCGCGTTGACAGCATCACGATTTATGTGGACCCCTACGATTCCATTCAAACGTCTTCGGATACGCTTTACCTATGCCCTGGGGATGGCGTGACCCTCAGGGCTCGTGCCAGTTTGGGTCGGGGTCAGCTTGACTTTAAATGGATAAATGGACCTTCGGATTCTCTTTGGTCTGTAATTCCAACGGCAAGCGCTTGGTACCGATACCGCGTAACCGACGACTGCATGATAGCCGCGGAGGATTCCCTGTATGCTTGGGTTGTTCCCCAGCCGCGCGCAGCCTTCAATTTTATTCAGGCCCCAGGCAACCCCCTCGACGTTTCTTTTGCGAACTTTTCGACCGACAGCAATCGGGTGCGGTGGTACTTTGGCGACGGAGACACCTCGTCGAAAGTTCATCCGCGTCACCTTTACGGCCGACCGGGAACCTACTGGCTTGGCCTGGCCGTGAGCGATACCCTGGGCTGCTCCGACAGCATTGCCTTCCCTTTGAACCTTAAAATGGACCACTACGTGTACATTCCTTCGGCCTTCACGCCCAACGGAGACGCGGTAAACGAGCGCTTTGTGATTTATGCCACGGGCGTAGAAGATTTTGAGTGGGCCCTCTTCAACCGCTGGGGCCTCCAGGTTTTTCACAGCGACGAAGACTCCAGGGGATGGAACGGAACCTATGGGGGTGAGCCCGTCCCTGCTGGGCCTTATACCTACAAGGTCTTCATTAGGTTGCCCGACGGCTTGGTCGAGGAACGCCGAGGAATGCTCACGGTGTTCCGCTAGCGGCTTACAAAAAAGGAATCAGCCCGAGGCCGGCGGCCAAGATGAGTTTGTAGATCCACTGTCGGGTTTTGAATTGGGGCTTCTGGCCCCTATCGACTGTGGGAATTTGACGACGCTCCCACTGCCGGCGCCATTCTAAGGCTATCATGGCAAGGGCAAGGGGAAGTCCGCGCAAGAAGCCAGGCCAAGACGTGGGGTGGAGCGCAGCGGCCACGAGTAAGAGCGGGGCGAAGGCCAAAAAACTGGCAATTAGTGCTCCGCCGACCCCATAGCCCCATCGATTGTGAGAGTAGAGAAAAACGAGCAGGGCATAAAGCCAGGTTGCGGCCATGACCGGCTTGCTCAGGGTGAGCATGGCGGCCAAGAGTGCTCCTCCGTAGAATGTAAAGGCGAGCTGCATGCCGTATTTTTTGGCCACGGGTCGCTCAAGAAGGGTTCTCCATGGCCGCTCAATGAGGTCTCGCTCAAGGTCATAAAAGCTGTTGAACAGCGAGCCGCCCGCCACGATGCAGGCCGTGGCAAGCACGATGCCCGCAAGCGTCCACCAGGGAGGGGGCCCAGGACCATCAAGGATGGTGAGCGCGCCGAGTACCTGGGCAGTAGCTAAAAACAAGATATGGGTCCATCGGACCAGGCTCAAAAAAGCCGTGAGGCGAAATAGGATTTTGGTGCGGTTGCGCATCGCGGTTCGCTAAAAGCGAAGTACGACGTCCATTCGGTGCGGATCGAGCTCGGCCTGAGCCTGCTCGAGGTCGGGCGCAAAACCCAGTATATAGCCACCGCCACCCGAGCCACAAAGCTTGAGGTAGTAGGCGTTGGTGTCAATGCCTTTTTGCCAGAGGTTGTGGTAGTCGCTCGGAATCATGGGGCCAAAATTGGCCAGTACCAGCCCGCTCAGTTTCTTGAGTTCGCGCAGCAGCACGTCGGTTTTGCCCTCAAGGAAGGCTGCGACGCAGGCATCATTGTAGCATTTAAACTGCTCGGTCATCAGGCGCCTAAAGCCCTCTTCTTTGAGCTTGTCCATGAAGATCTGGACCATGGGTTGGGTTTCGCCCGGCCCGCCGGAGTTCAGCAAAAAGACGCCGCCACGGCCGTTTAGGGGAAGGTCGGGCATGCTGACGGTCCCAATGTCTTGGGCTGATCGCAGCAGCAAAGGGAGCTGCAAGTAGCAAATTGTGGGGTCCATCCCCGAACTCCTGCCGTGAAAGAAGCCCTCCATTTGGGCCATTTCGGCCTTCATTGCTTGGAGCTTCTCGGGGTCGTTGGCCTGGTCGAGCGGCATGGGCTTGCGGGCGTACCGTGCATACAGGGCGGCAACCATGGCTCCCGAAGAACCGACGCCGTAGCCCTGGGGAATGCTCGAGTCAAAGTAGAGTCCGCGCTCTAAGTCGGCGCGCAGGATTGCTAAATCGAGGTCGGCAATGAGAATGCCTTGGCCCTCGAGCTCCTCGAGGTAGGTAGTGAAGCGCATGAGGGACTCCGTGGATTCCTTTTGGCTTGGGTCGGCCTTGCCGTCGGGAAAGCAGAGCACTCCCGAGAAGTTGGTGTAGGGAATCGAGAGTGCCATGGCATCGCGTATCACCCCGTATTCTCCGAAGAGCAGGATTTTAGCAAAGAATTTTGGACTCAGATTCATCGCTACAAAGGTAGGGGTCCTCGACCCACTCGATCTGCAATAAATCGGCCGTCTTTGCAGTAGGTTTTAACCTGGTTTTCAACAAACTGCATCACGGCATTGGAGTGCTCGTCGGGGAACAAAAGGTGCACGTTGGCCCCGGCATCCAGGGTAAAACACAAGGGTATCGTGGTTTCGAGGCGGAATCTTCGAATGGCTTCAATTATTTTGAGGCTGTTGGCCTGCATTAAGACATAGCTCGGCGAGCTCGACATCATTAGTCCGTGCAGGGTGAGCGCCTCGAGCTCCACCAGTTCCATGAAGGATTCCAGGTCGCCACTGCCCAAAATATCTTTAAATCTGTTCATGTGGCGGTGCGCCTGCGCAAAGCGTTGCTCGCGAAAGGGATGCGATTCCATCATTTGGTGTCCGACCGTGGAGCTTACCGCTTTTTGCCCAATGTCCACCAGGGCCACGACGTCGCGGTAGGTTGTAAAAACATCATTAACCGGGTGGGGGTAGGCAATGGCCCATTCCTGCGAGGAGCCCGGAACGGATTCGGTTTCGCCCCATTGCGCCAGGGGTCCATAGACTGACCTGCAAGCGCTTCCCGAGCCGAGTCGGGCTAAAATAGAGGCTTCTCGCTGCGGATTTTCAAAGGCTATTCCCTGCTGCTGGGCAAGGTCAACAATGCAGAGGGCCAGGGCGCTCATGCCCGAGGCAGAGCTGGCAATTCCCGAGGAGTGGGGGAAGCTGTTGTGCGTGCTGACGTCAAGGCCAAAGTCCTTTAGCCAGGGATGGCGCCCTGCAATGCGCGAGGCAAACTGCTCAATTTTGGGTACAAAGCTCGGGCAGTCTTCGCCGTCAAGGCGTACGTGAATTCCTGGTTGGTTCAGGAGTTCCAGACTGGTTTCGGTGGCGCAGGCTTCGAGCGTGAAGCTGATGGAGGGGTTGCTGGGGAGCTGAACGCCGTACTTTCCCCAGTACTTAACCAGGGCAATGTTGGAGGGGGCGCGGTATGCGGACTTCATCGTGTTAGCTGAGATTGGCTCGTTGGCTGTTGGCTCGTTGGCTTTTTGCTAGTAAGGGTTAGCCTGGTAATGTAAGCCAGAGACCAGTAGCGAGCAACGTCTAACTGGTTAGGCGCTGACCGCTTCGACCTCGGGCGCGATTTTTTTGATCATCCCCTGTAGGGCTTTGCCCGGACCCACCTCATAAAAGTGGGTAGCTCCGCCTTGGACCATGGCCAGCACGGACTGCGACCAGCGCACGGATCCCGTGAGTTGGGCTTGGAGGTTGCTGCGAATGGCTTCGGGGTCGGTCACCGCAGTGGCCACTACATTCTGGTATATGGGGCAGCGCGGTGCTTTAATTTCCACGGACTCTAAAGCTTTGGCTAGGCGCGCGCGGGCCGGTTCCATAAGCGGGCTGTGAAAGGCCCCGCCCACCGGCAGAATCAGTGCCCGCTTTGCACCGGCCGCACTGCATGCAGCGCAGGCGGCTTCCACCGCCTCGCGCGCGCCAGAAATCACCAACTGCCCGGGAGAATTATAATTCGCCGGAACCACCACTCCCGGCGTAGCCGCACAAATCGCTTCAACCTGCTCGTCCGCAAGCCCCAAAATAGCAGCCATCGTCGAGGGTTCCGCATCGCAAGCATCCTGCATCGCCAAGGCCCGTTCCATAACCAGTGCAAGGCCATCCTCAAAGCGCAAAGCACCAGCAGCCACCAAGGCAGAAAACTCCCCCAATGAATGCCCGGCAACCATACCAGGCCTTAAATCCTCGCCGAGCGAAGCAGCCTTGACCACACTGTGAACAAACACCGCGGGCTGGGTAACCCGAGTCTGTGTTAAATCCTCCATGCTGCCGTGGAACATCAGCTCCGTGAGCCCAAAACCCAAAACCGCGTCCGCAGTATCAAACAAGCCTTGATGCGCTGCAAACAAATCGCTGCCCATGCCGGGCGATTGGGCACCTTGCCCCGGGAAAACCAATGCTAACTTCATAAAAACAGCTTAAATGAAAAACAAAAAGACGGCCGCGCCGCAAAGAAAACCATACCGACCTGGGGCTGATTCAGAGCAAAACTATGCGCCAAAATACTCCACCGCATTATTCTCGGTCTCGACTACCCGCACGCAGTGCAAAAGGCTGCCGAATTCCGCGACGGGTCCGCACAACTGATTCCAAATCTCGATAGCCAAATTCTCGGTAGAAGGCAAAATACCCTTCATGAAGGTATCGTCCAAGTTCAAATGCTTGTGATCCAAAGGATCAATCACAAACCGCAGCATCAAGGTCTTGAGGTCAGACAGGTTCATCACAAAGCCAGTCTTGGGATTGACCTCGCCCTTCACGGTTACCCAAACCTCAAAATTGTGTCCGTGACCGAACTCCCAAGAACACTTGCCAAAAAGCTCCTCGTTCTCCTGGGCGCTAAGGGCATCATTATAGAGCCGGTGCGCTGCACAAAACACCTCACGGCGCTGAATGTGGACCACGACCTACTTTGCTTTAACCAACTTGGTCTTCAGGGGCTTGCCGGGCGCCAGGCGAAAGGTCACCTGGGCCGCAGTCGCGTCCTTGGCTGCCGGAACAGCAATGCGCAGGGCAGACTCGCCCTTGGTACCGAGAACGACCTCGTCGCGCTTGGCATACTTTACCTGAAAGGCAGAACTGGTCCAAACAGAATTTTGCTCCACCTGGATGGACTGAATAGACAGCTGCTGTTGAACAGGCTTAGAAACATTGATTTGCAAGCCCTGCGTGTTGGACTCCATCGTAAACTTGGGAGCGCTGCAGCCCGCAAGGGCAATAAAGGCAATGGCGCCGATTAAAGAGGTAGGTAGTGCATTCATAAGTACAAAGGTCGGTAATTACCACGAACCGCTGGCGCCGCCGCCGCCAAAACTTCCTCCGCCAAAGCCGCCAAAGCCGCCGCCGCCAAAACCGCCGCCGCCACGGCCTCCAAATCCGCCACCGCCTAAGGGCATGCCGCCCATTGGGCCAAACATCATTCCGCCCGGGCCTCGTCCGCCGCCACGGGAAGACAGCGCAAAAATCGCGGCCAAAGCAATTAAAATAGGAAGGACTGGCAGCTTGCGCTCCTTGACGGGTGCTGCATCAAACTGCCCCGAGAGGCGTTGGGCAACCTCTTGAGCCAGAGCCTGAACTCCGCCGAGGTAGTCCTGGTTGCGAAAGGCCGGCTTGAGGGTATTCTCTATGAGTTGGTGGCTGACGAGGTCCGTAATGGTGGGTTCCAAGCCTCGGCCGACTTGAATGGCCATTTTGCGGTCCTCGAGTGCAATGAGCACCAGCATGCCGTTGTCGGTCTCGGCTTGGCCAATACCCCATGCTTCTCCGGTTTGTGCTGCCACAAAATTCAAGTCGTCATTTACCCGGTCGACAAAAAGTACCAAAATTTGGGTCGAGGTGCTGTCGTTGATGGCGCCAAGCACCGCCTCGAGGGCCTCCTCATCGCCGGCACTAAGAACCTTTGAGGCACTTCGCCATACGACTAAGCCTTCGCTCGCGCTGGGCTTCTCCCAAGGCTGGGCCTGAAGCCCGAGGCTCAGGGTTAAAAGCAATAAGAAGAACCTCATCCTCTAGAAACCTCGTTGCTGAGCTCGTCGCGGTCGCGGTCGCCCTTATTCGGAAAATACTGGGCAAGGGCTCGGCCTGCTTCGGCTACGCCCAACTCAATGGCTTCCAACCAACGGCCTTCTTTCAATTCAGTCACCATGCGGTCCCTTATGCCTTCCCAAAAGGATTGGCCCACGCTTGCGTGGATTCCAAGGTCGCCCACCACGGCAAACTTGTGGCTCTCCAGGGCGATGTAGAACAAAATGCCGTTTCGGTCGGCCGTTTGGTCCATGCGCAGACGCTTGAATACTTTTTCTGCATCCTTAAGCGCATCTCCCTTACAGGTATCGTTAAGGTGAACCCTCACCTCCCCAGAGGTAACAAACTCTGCGGCTTCGATGGCCGCGACAATGCGCTGCTCTTGCTCTGGACTAAGGGTCATTACTCGAAGCTAACTTCGGGAGCCTCTTGGGCTTCGGCCTCTGCTTCAAAGTAACCGCGTGACTCAAAGCCACCGATGGAGGCTATAATCGACGTTGGAATGCGCTTGACCGCGGAGTTGAAACCTCGTACCTGCTCGTTGAAGCGATCACGCTCGACGTTGATTCGGTTTTCGGTTCCCTCAAGCTGCGACTGGAGCGCCAAAAAGTTCTGGTTGGCTTTTAGGTCAGGGTAGCGTTCCACCGTAACAAGAAGCCTGCTGAGGGCGCCCTTGAGCTCACCTTGGGCCTTTTGAAAGGCCGCAATTCGCTCTGGAGTGAGGTCGTCGGCATTTACCTGAACCGAAGTTGCCTTGGAACGGGCTTCGATGACCCCTTTTAGGGTCTCTTGCTCAAAGTCGGCGTATCCCTTGACGGTGGCAATTAAGTTCGGGATCAGGTCTGCCCTACGCTGGTAGGCGGATTGAACGTTAGCCCACTGGCTTTCGGTGCCTTCGCTTAGTGAAACAAGGCGATTGTAGGCTCCAATACTCCAAAACACAAGCAGTGCAAAACCGCCAATTATAGATAAGAGAATGATCGTAGAACGCTTCATGGTAGAGTTTTAATAGTTTGAACGAATTGATCTAATTCGGATTTCACCTTATGCAAACGCCGTACCACATCGTCGTAGTTCACCACTTCTTCGGTACCGCTGCGCAATTTTTGCCTTGCGCCATCGAGCGTGAAGCCCCGTTCTTTGACTAAATGATGGATTTGGCTAAGTTTTTCCATGTCTTTGACGCTGTACTTACGGGCACCAGATTCTGCTTTTTTGGGTTGCAGATCGAGAAATTCTTTTTCCCAAAACCGCAAGGTTGAGGTCTTGAGGCCAAACATGCTGGCGGCTTCGCTAATGCCGTAGTAGCGTTTAGTAAATTCCATGGGAATCATTAGTCGAGGGATTGGTTGTTGGCCGCAGCTTGCGCTAGTAGCTGGTTGTACTGTGCTGGAGTCAGATCGTTAAAAAAGAAATTGATGGGATTGACGCGCTGGCCCTTGTAAATCACCTCGTAGTGAAGGTGCGGCCCAGTGGATTTACCCGTATTGCCGATGTAGCCAATAAGGTCTCCGCGCTTTACCCGCTCTCCCTGCCTGCGCACTACCTTACTCATGTGGGCATAGAGGCTGTGGTATCCGTATCCGTGGCCAATGGTTAGGTGCTTGCCGTAGCCTCTCCCGCCAAAGAGCTCGTTAGAGACGATCGTTCCATTGGCTGTGGCATAGATTGGCGTTCCTTGGCGAGCAGAGAAGTCAATGCCCTGGTGCATCTTGCTGACCTTAAACATCGGGTCAACTCGAAACCCGAAGCCCGACGAGAGCTTAATGCCGGCTTGGTCTTTTACCGGTCGAATGGCCGGTAGGGATTCCAGTATAGCCCCCTTCTTTTGTGCCAATTCGGCAACCTCATCCAAACTTGCCGAGTGCACAGCCAAGCGTTTTTTAAGGTCATCAACCCGACGAATGGTGCGCTCTAAAAGGGTTTCATTGGACAAGCCACGAATCCGTTCGTAGCTCTGCGCATCGGTAGGGATTCCGCCCTGGCGGATCCACGTAGCAGGAGGCTCTGACTCAAGAATTACGCGGTATATCTCGTTGTCGCGTCGTTCTAGTTCTAGAATTACGCCAGAGAGCTCGAGCATTTGCGATTCGAGTTCGGCATAAATCTGCTCCGAAATTTCAAGCTGCCGTTTTAGGCCGCGCTCCTCGGGTGAATCAACAAAGGACTGTATTCCAAAGAAAAAAATGAGGCCCATGAGCATGGACCCCATTAAGAAAAGTGAGGTGTCCCGCAGCAAATGCTTCCAGCTGCGCTCGACCTTTTTATAGGCGAGGGTTAGAGGGTCGTAGATGTACTTGGCGCGGCGCATACTTTTGTATACTTCAAAAGTAGGCAAAACCACCCGCATGAACCCGTCAGACCTCCGCCAAGCATTCCTGGACTTTTTTGAGTCCAAGGGTCACGTAGTACTGCCCTCGGCGCCGCTCGTTATCAAGGACGATCCGACGCTGATGTTTACCAATGCAGGTATGAATCCGTTTAAAGACGTTTTTGTGGGTGCTAAACCGGTGCTTCATTCGCGGATTGCCGACAGCCAAAAGTGCCTTCGCGTGAGCGGGAAGCACAACGACCTCGAAGAAGTGGGTATCGATACCTACCACCATACCCTTTTTGAAATGCTGGGTAACTGGTCCTTTGGAGACTACTTCAAGCAAGAAGCCATTGATTGGGCCTGGGAGTTCTTGACCGTGGTTTGCCAGCTCGACAAGGACCGCTTGTACGTCACCGTTTTTGGGGGCGACTCCGGAGACCAGCTCGCCTCGGACGAAGAGGCCAAGGCAATGTGGAGTAAGTACTTAGCTTCAGACCGAATTCTCTACGGCAGCAAGAAAGACAACTTTTGGGAGATGGGCGATACGGGCCCTTGCGGTCCCTGCTCGGAGATTCACGTGGACCTTCGCAGCGAGGGCGATCGGGCCGCCTTAAACGGAGCGAGTTTAGTCAACAACGATCATCCCCAGGTTATTGAGGTTTGGAACCTAGTGTTCATGCAGTTTGAGCGAAGAGCCGACGGTTCACTCTTGCCCCTGCCTGCACAGCACGTCGATACGGGTATGGGATTTGAGCGTTTGGCTCGAGCCGTTATTGGCTCATCTTCTAACTACGATACCGAAGTATTCAAGCCCTATTTGCGCCGTCTGGAGCAGCTCAGTGGCCTCAAGTACGGAGAATCCGAGCGTACGGACATCGCGATGCGGGTGGCCTCAGACCATATTAGGGCGGTGGCCTTTGCCATCGCAGACGGGCAATTACCCGCTTCAAACGGTGCCGGCTACGTCATTCGCCGCATTCTGCGACGCGCCATTCGATACGGATACAGCACCTTGGGCTTTCGCGAGCCTTTCATGGTGGAACTGGTGGACGTAATGGTCCAAACCATGGGATCGGCCTATCCCGAGCTACCGGCCCGCGCGGATTTTATTCGCCAAGTGGTACGCGAAGAAGAAGGGGCCTTTTTGCGCACCTTAGAAACGGGCCTCAAGCGCCTTGACGCAGCGATTGCCGACGCAGACTTGCTAGAGGGCGACCGCGCCTTTGAGCTCTACGATACGTTCGGCTTCCCCCTTGACCTAACCTCACTAATCTGCCGCGAGCAGGGCAAGTCGGTAGACGAAGCCGGATTCCGCGCTGCTATGGAGGCACAAAAGACTCGATCACGCGAGGCCTCTGCGCAAAAAGTAGGAGACTGGGCTGTGCTTAACGGGGATGCGTCCGATCAGTTTGTGGGCTATGACCTGCTGCAGTCCGAGGCAAAATTGCTGCGCTACCGAAGCGTAGAGACTGCCAAGGGTCCCGTGGTTCAGGCTTGTTTTGCTCCCACGCCCTTTTACCCCGAGGGTGGAGGTCAGGTAGGCGACCAAGGATGGGCGGATTTCGGCGGCGAACGGATTCAGGTTCTAGGCACCACCAAAGAGACGGGCATGATTCTGCATACGCTTTCTAAGGCTCCCGCAGACTGGACCGCGGGGGTATTATTAGCCGTCGACCCCGAGCGGCGCTCGGCATCGGCCCAAAACCACAGCGCTACGCACCTCCTGCACCACGCATTGCGCAGCATTCTCGGGACGCACGTGGAGCAGCGCGGATCCTTGGTTTCGCCCGAAACCTTGCGCTTTGACTTTAGCCATTTTCAAAAGGTAAGTGCTCAAGAATTGGAAGCAATTGAGGCTATGGTAAGTGCTGCAATTCGAGCCAACCTACCCCTGGTAGAGCACCGGGCTATGCCGATTGAAGACGCAAAGGCTTTAGGGGCCATGGCTTTGTTTGGTGAAAAGTACGGTAACTCGGTCAGAGTGATTCAGTTTGGCCCTTCGGTCGAACTCTGCGGCGGAACCCATGTTAGCGCTTCGGGCCTTTTGGCACCTTTTGTGCTCGTGGCCGAGTCGGGAGTAGCCTCCGGCATTCGCCGCATCGAAGCACTTTCGGGTTCCTCTGCTGAGGCCTATTTAAAGGCCCAGCGCCGTCAGTGGCTGGACCTCGTCAGTCTGGCCAACAGCGCAAATCCCGCTGCAGTGATTCAGGACCTTCGGGCTCAAGTCGCAGACTCCAAGAAGAGGCTTGAGGGCATTCAGCGCAGCCAATCCGCCGGTGCAGAGGGAGACCTCATGACCAGCGCAAAGTCTCATTCCGGACTACGATGGATTGCGGCCGAGCTCAACTTGGGAGCGGCAGCAACCAAGGACTTGGTTTTTAGCCTCACCAAGGCTAATCCTGACCTGGTAGTCCTTTTGGTGTTTAGCGAAGACGATAAGGTCCAGGCCCACCTTGGGGTAGGCGAAACTGCCTTGTCAAGGGTTCACGCTGGCAATTGGCTCCGTGAACTCGGACACCACATCGAAGGCGGCGGCGGCGGCCAAGCATTCTACGCCTCTGCGGGCGGCAAAAAGCCTTCGGGAATTCCCAATTTATTAAACGCATTCGAGCAAAAATGGCAAAGCATACCTTGATCCTAGCAGGCCTTTTTGCCTGCACCTCCCTTACTGCTCAGGTTTTTTACACCGACAGCGACGTGCGCGACCGCAACTTTTCGGTGGCCCCCTACATTCAGGCTAATACCGTTTTTAGGCGCACCGTGGCCGAGGTAGTTGGCCAGCAGCCCGACGTAACCGACGTGTTTCGAGGCAGTTTGGGCGGCGCATACGGACTCTCCATAAATGGCACATTAAAGAACTTTCGATTGGGCCTCGATGCGGCACAAAGCAACTTCGCCTACCGCCAGGGTGCCGACCTTAACAACATGGTTAGGACTCAAAGCAACTACCTCATGCTGCGCGGACGGCTTGGGTTCAAGACCGAAATTAGCGACGAAACTACCCTAGAGGTGTGGGTTCCCATAGCCTACCGCCGTCTGCAGTCGGTTCAGCGCGACGGCAGTTCTGACGGAGTGGCATCTACTATGACCTCGGCAGGCATCGAATTGGGTCCATCCATCAAGCTCAATGAAAACTGGAGTTGGTTTGGGCTAATTGGGCTCGACAATGCCTTTTCTGAGTTTGAGGTAAATCCAGTGAATGCCTACCGGGAATACCCTCTTTGGGTGACAATGTCAACCGGCATCCGCTTTGCGCTCTAGATAAGCGCTTCAATTACTCCAAAACGCTGAGTAGGCGCTCGAGGGCCATTCCGCGCGAGCCCTTGAACCAAATTGCCTTTGCATGTGGCGGACTTTTTGTCCATATTGCCATGAGTTCTTCGGTGCTGGCGACTGAACGATAAGGGTGCCTGCAGGCCCCAAAGATGGGCCCTACCAGTATGGCATCAGAAATTCCTAGTTCGAGCATTAGGTCCACCATGCGCTGGTGCGCGACGGCAGCATAATCGCCCAATTCGAAGAGGTCACCCGCTACATAAAGGGTGCTTTGGCTGTCCAAGCGGGGGGCGGCATTCCTTAAACTTGCCTCCATGCTGCTTGGATTGGCGTTATAAGCATCCATAAAAACTCGGTATCGGCTCAGTTGGCGCCATTCGCCGCGGTTGTTTTGAGCTTGATATGCTTCGATTCCATCTACGATTTGGGCGTCACTCAGTCCGAAATACTGGCCTAGGGCAATGGATGCAGCGAGCGCTCGGTCGTGAAAGCCGCCGATTAGGTGGCTTTGGGCGCGGACTTGGTTCCATTCGACGGCCAGTTCGCCGACTTCATTGGCCTCAAAACGGCAGGACTCGCCAAAAATGATTCGGGGTTCATGGCTTTCGGCCATCTGCCTTGCGTCATCAAAGTAGACCAAGGAGCTTCCTTGGGCAGATTGTAGGTAGCGGTAGAGTTCTGACTTGCCCTTCACGACGCCTTCGGGCCCACCAAATCCCTCGAGGTGCGCGAGTCCAAAGTTGGTGATGTAGCCAAGGTTCGGTTCGGCAATGCGCGAAAGTTCGTCGATTTCCCCCTGGTGGTTTGCGCCCATTTCAATAACGGCCAGTTCGTGCTCCGGGAGCAGGCCCAGTAGGGTTTGGGGCAGCCCAATATGGTTATTAAAATTGCCCTGGGTGGCATGCACCCGGTACTTCTGCCGCAGAACGTGCGCAAACAACTCCTTGGCAGTGGTCTTGCCATTGCTTCCCGTTAGGCCTACTAAAGGCTTAGCCCAAGCCCTACGGTGGTAGAGCGCGAGCTCCTGCATGGCCTTGAGGGCATCAGGTACCCTAACCACGCGCGCATCCGTGGGGTCAAGACCCTCGACCTCTTGATCGACTACTACTGCAGAGGCGCCCAGCTCGAGCGCCCTTGGCGCAAATAAATTTCCGTTGAAATTCCCTCCACGAAGGGCAAAAAAAATCTGCCCCCTGGCCAGTGTACGGCTGTCGGTGCAGACTCCTACACGCGCATCAAAGCGCGCATACCAATCATTCATGCTGCCTTCTATGGACGGTAGCGAACGAAGTTGTCAGGCTTCGGCTTGGGCGAAGACTTAGTGCGCTTGCTTGACTCGTTCTGGAATCCAACGCGGTCCATAGCACAACGAAATCCGATGTAGTCCGTAGCTTGGTCTTGCTCGAGGTACCTGCGTGAACCTGGAGACAGCCAGTATGCGCGGTCGCGCCAAGAGCCGCCCTTGTATACCCTTGTGGTATTGCCAATTAGGGTAGATTCACCGTAGCGGTACATTTGGTCTCCCGTCTCTTCTTCGCCGGCATTCCGGTAGTTGAGGGACGATTCTACGTCACCGTCCAAGAAGTCGCGGTAGTCTGATTTCTGGTAGTTACGGCGCTTCAGGCTCTCTTCAACGGTAACGGAACGCTGCGGCAGTTGACCAGGAAGGCGCGTTAGAACGCTGTCTCCATTGGCATTGCGATCGTATTGTGGCTCCGTGAGTACCGCAAGTTCTCCGAGGCCTTCGTAGTTGTCGTCAAAGGTTTTGAACTCATTGCCGCGGAAGGGGCGGTGGTCGTCCATGTCTTGGCCCGAAAGCGGACGGTACACATCAAGAACCCATTCTGCCACGTTGCCTGCCATGTCGTACAAGCCAAAGTCATTG
>JBEEMM010000026.1:0-14523 GCA_041192685.1 Bacteroidota bacterium
CGAACCAAGAGGTCGAGGTCTTCGGGCTCCAAGGCCCTAAGGCTCAGGCCGTCCATTCTCCTTCAAAAACTCGAGCAACCGGTCCCGTGAGTACAATATGGCTAAAGCCATTAGGCTCCACTTCAAAGGCAACCTCTAGAACTCCGCCCAGGGCTTCTAAGGAGACGGGACTGGCCAAACCCCACTGCTGGTTGGCAACCAAGGCGGCTGCGACGGCCCCCGTGCCGCAGCTCAGTGTTTCGTTTTCTACGCCACGCTCGTAGGTTCTCATGGCGCAGGAACTGCCGCGGCGTTCCATCCAGTTGATGTTGGCACCGGCAGGCGCATAAACTCCGTAGCGCAGGGCGCGGCCCTCCCCTACTGCATCTATGGAATCGATTGAATCCACAAGAGACACATGGTGCGGCGACCCCGTATCAACAAACCATCCGCCGTGCTGGGCAAGGGGTAAAGCGGCGTCGGCGAATTGGACCGAGACCATCCCATCCTCTCGATAATAGGCGTGGTGAATGCCGTCTGCCGCCTCCAAAGTGCAGCTCAATCCCTTAAAAAGGCCTTGGCTCCGGGCGAAGTCCACCGCGCAGCGAGCGCCGTTGCCGCACAAAGAACCCAAACGTCCGTCGGCATTGTAGTAGTCTACGCTAAAGTCCGCATCCTTGGCAGGCCCAACGGCCATGAAGCCGTCGGCACCTACTCCGAACTGTCGGTGGCAAATGTCCGCAACCATAACCGCAGAAAAGGTGGCATCCAAAGGAGCTAAAACGACCACAAAATCGTTGCCACTGCCATGGTACTTCACAAATCGACGGAACATGGCGCTAATTTAGGCAGTGGAACAGTTTTTGGATTCCCCTTTTCTATCATTAACCCAATCATTAACAAACAATGAATACCAAAACCATAGTTGCCCTTGGAGCCCTTGCCCTCGCTGCTGGAGCAGGCGGTGCCGCCCTCTACGACGTTTTTCGCAGCACGGATTCTCCCACGTCTAGCTGGAACGAATCGAGCGCGACCCTCATCGGCAATCGTCCTGCACTGGTTTCATCTACGGACTTTAGCGCCGCGGCAGAGATGGCCGTCAATGCCGTAGTGCATGTTAAAACATCCGTGGAGCAGGGGTATACGTTTAACCCCTTTAACGAGTTCTTCTTTGGATTTGGAGAAGGCAGCCAGATGCAGCCGCGGGTCGTTCAAGGCTCAGGATCAGGCGTAATAATCAGCAGCGACGGCTACATTGTAACCAACAACCACGTTATTGACAAGGCTAAGGAGGTTAAAGTGAGCTTGAACAACAACAAGGAATACCTCGCCAAGGTCGTCGGAATTGATCCCACTACCGATCTTGCCGTGCTAAAAATCGAGGCCGAAAACCTCCCGACGCTGGCCTTTGCCAACAGCGACGAAGTCCGACTGGGAGAGTGGGTGCTTGCCGTGGGCAATCCCTTCAACCTCAACAGCACGGTAACGGCCGGAATCATAAGCGCCAGAGGCAGGAACATTAACATCATCGACAACCAATCAGCCATTGAAGCCTTCATACAAACCGATGCGGCCGTTAACCCTGGAAATTCCGGGGGGGCATTAATCAATACTCGAGGTGATTTGATCGGAATCAATACCGCCATCTCCACCCGCACCGGAAGCTACGAAGGCTACGGATTTGCTATTCCGGCCAATATTGTGCGCAAGGTGGTGGACGACCTTACCAAGCACGGGGTGGTGCAGCGAGCCTACTTGGGAGTCAATATTGCCGATATTACTCCAGAACTAGCCAAGGAGCAAGGAATTAAAGAATCACAAGGCGTCTATGTGTCGGGCGTCACCGAAGACGGAGCCGCTGCAGCAGCTGGAATCAAAAAGGGCGATATTGTGGTTCAAGCAGGCGAGAAATCCGTGAAAAAAATGTCGGAACTGCTGGAAGTTATTGGCAGCCGCCGGCCTGGAGACAAGGTTTCGGTGGTGGTCCTGCGTGAGGGCAAAGAGAAGGTCTTTAACGTCGTTCTGCGCAACCGTCAGGGTACCACCGATGTGCTCAAAAAAGAAGATTTAGCGGTTTCATCCTCGCTGGGGGCTGAATTTGAGCCCCTTTCTCCCAACGACAAGGCTCGTTACGGCCTCAGGTCGGGAGTACGAATCACCAATCCTGGAGAAGGTAAACTCGCCCAAGCAGGGGTTCCCAAAGGCTTCATCCTGGTTAAGTTGAACAACAAATTGGTCTCTAGCGCCCAAGACGTTGCCGCGATTTTGGGCGAACTTGGTCCTGGAGACGGCGTGCTCCTTCAAGGATACCGCCCCAACGGAAGCGCCGACGTCTTTGCCTTTGCTCTGTAAGGGTTTGAGGAGAATATCCGCCTCTTAGGCCTTGTAGAAAGGCAGCGAAACCACCTCGGCACTTAGGGCCTTGCCTCGGACCTCGACCCATACCTTGCTGCCCGGCGAAGCCAAGTCGCTGGGCACGTAGGCCATGCCAATCGCCTCATTGAGCGATGGAGCCATGGTTCCGCTGGTTACCTCGCCCACCGGCTCACCCTGCTCGTTGAGAATGGGGTAGCCATGCCGCGGGACGCCTCGTTCGAGCAGCTTGATGCCCACCAGTTTGCGGGTCACCCCTTGCTCCTTCTGGGCCTTTAATGCAGCGGAATTCGTGAAGTCCTTGGTGAATTTGGTAATCCACGACAGGCCTGCTTCGATCGGCGAAGTTGCATCATCAATGTCGTTGCCATACAGGCAGAAGCCCATCTCAAGGCGCAGGGTGTCGCGAGCACCCAAACCAATGGGTTCAAGTCCGAATTCTGAGCCAGCCTTCATAATGGCTTCCCAGGCCGCTGCTGCATGCGCATTGGGCAGATAGATCTCGAATCCGCCCGAACCGGTGTAGCCCGTGGCGCTGACCAAAATACCCTCGACGCCTGAAAAGCTTCCTATTCCAAAGGTGTAGTAGGTCATGGACGCCAGATCAAGGTTGGTCAGCGACTGAATGGCCTTAGCGGCGAGCGGTCCCTGAACGGCGATGAGCGAGGTGTCGTCTGAGGCATCCCTCATAGTCACCTCATAATTCGGTGCAAACTGACTAAGCCAGGCCCAATCCTTGGCTATGTTGCTTGCGTTCACCACCAGCATGTACCGGGTCGGGCTAACGCAATACACCAGAAGATCGTCGACGATTCCGCCCGTTAAATTCGGCAGGCAGCTGTACTGCACCTTGCCCTCGGTTAGTTTGCTGACCTCGTTGCTGGTTACCGCGTTGATAAAGGCCATGGCCTCAGAGCCTTCCACCCAAAACTGACCCATGTGCGACACGTCAAACATGCCCACCTTGCTTCGAACTACGTGGTGCTCGTGGCTGACCCCAGCATACTGTACTGGCATATCGTATCCGGCAAAGGGGACCATTTTGGCGCCCAATGCGCAATGAAGGTCATAAAGGGCGGTCTTCTTGAGGTTTTCCATGGTTTTAGACGGTAGTTTGTTGCTTTTTAAGGTTCTCTCGCTGCGGTTTACGCTTGCGTGCTCGGGTGGTATATAGGGCAAAGACAGCCTGCGTCGCAGCATTCCATTAGTCGGAATTTTAAGCCTAAGTCCATACTGGTGCAAAAGTAAGCCCCCGAGTGCCGAACTTCGGGGAATGTTCAAGCATTGGAGGTGGTTGTTAATAATCGTAGCCGTTTCATTTTTGGTGGGCTCGCCGAATCCGACTTTGGAACTAGACCGAACGGCAACCTGGAACGACGTCTGGAGCGCCGGGAACCTAAGGGTCGTGGTGGTGCCGGATTTAGGGGTAATGCATCTAGAAGGGGGCCGTGTGCTTGGCTACGACGTGCAGCTGCTCGAGTGGTGGGCGCGGAAGACTGGGCACTCGATTGAATGGCAGTATGCTGCTTCGGTGCAGGAAGCACTCGAAGCCGTGCGCCTTGGAACAGCCGATGTTGCCGTTGGGCCTATTCCCCAAGAGGGACTCGTTGAACTGACCGCGACCAAGGCGGTTCGTCGCTTTACCTGGAAGCTCGCAGGCAGCGTTCCCGAGCCAAAATCCGTCAAAAAAACAGGCAAAAAGAGCAAAAAATCCAAGAAAAAACCGGCTCCAGAAACCATTCAAATTCCAGGGGATTACCCCAAGCCGCTGTGGATGCTGGAAGCACAGGAGCTCAATGTAGTCCCTGCGTCCACCTCGATGTTTCGGTTCGCCAACCTTGACTCCGCCCTTTGGATACTGCCCGACTACATGCTGCGATCCTGGGGCAAGAAGGGCACCAACATAGCTAAAGGCAGCTTTCATTGGGCACTGCGCCCAGGCGACAGCCTGCTGCTCAAAGAATTAAACCAGCTTGTTCAGGGTTCAAAAACCCGTAGCCTTCGAGGGGCGCTTGCGCGCAAGCCCATTCCCAAGCCCAGCGACCGAGACAGTTTGATTTCGAGCTACGATGCGCTCTTGGTGGGTCACGACGGATGGAACCGATTCACCCTCAATGCCCTTGTTTTTGCCGAAAGCCGCTTTAATCCAAGCATTGTATCTCCCGCAGGAGCAGTCGGATTAATGCAGCTCATGCCCGCGACTGCAGCGCGCATGAATCGAGGACCCGTAGACCTCTATAATCCAAAGGCCAACATTAAAGTAGGAATTCGCTATTTGCGCTACCTCGACTTATTCTGGGCGGACCGTGGAGTACCCGACGACCAGCGCTTGTCTTTTGTAATGGCATCCTACAATACCGGACCTGGTCCGGTTCTGGACGCTCGTAAGCGGGCAAAAGCAAAGGGCTATGACCCTTCACGCTGGTTTGGCCATGTGGATCAGGTAGCTAAAGGGCCAGGAGGACACTACGCAAGCAAAACAAGAGGCATGGCACAGCAGTACCAAGGCTACGTTCAGTCCTGGCGCCGAGCAAGGCAGCGGTCAATGCCCTTGCAGGAGCCTTAGGGACAGAAGCCCCAAGATGCCGGGGGCCTTAAAACTGAAAGTAAATAAAGGGCTGGCTCTCTGCCGCCATGAACTGGTAGGCCAATAGAATTGCCCCAAGGCTCAAAACCGCCAGCAAAAAGGGGTTGAGGTTTGCAAATCGGTCGCGGTACCAGGCCTTATGGCGCTCTGGAATCCAATGAATGGCAAATCCCATGGCCAGAATAAGGGCGGGGCGCCACCAGGCAGCCAGCATTGCCAGCGACGGAATCACGTTCCAGCCTGTTGACAGCTGATTGACAATGGACATGGCCGTAGACCAATCGGGAGCCCGAAACCAGATTCGGGTAAAGGTGATGAACAGGAGCGTGATCAGGACTCCCAGGCCGCGGAGCATCCAGCCTTCCACGCGGTAGGGCCGAATTCGGGACCACTGCTTGTGCGCCAACAGACCGAGGCCGTTGAGCCCGCCCCAAACCATAAAGTTCCATGAAGCGCCATGCCAGAGTCCGCCCAATAGCATGGTCAGCATTAGGTTAACATTGGTATTGAATCCGCGCCGAAAGGCAGGAATAAACTGGTAAAGCAGCAGGAAAAACAAAACGACTCCGGCGAGCAGGTAGGAAACCAGGGAGGAAGTTGCCGTGAGGGCAAACCCAAAGAGTCCCGCAAAAATGAGCAGGTAGCTGGCCACCGACCCGCTGCGGTTACCCCCCAAGGGAATGTAGAGGTAGTCCTTGAGCCAGCTCGAGAGCGACATATGCCAGCGCTTCCAAAATTCGCCGACGCTGCTGGCCTTGTAGGGCGAGTTGAAGTTTTGAGCCAGGGTGAATCCCATCCAAAGCGCAATTCCAATGGCAATGTCGGTGTATCCGCTGAAGTCGGCATAGACCTGCATGGTATAGGCAAGCAGACCAAGGGCATTCTCCCAGCCCGTGTAAAGTGTGGGCTGGCTAAAAATTCGGTCGACCAGGTGAACTGCAAGAAAGTCCGCTAGAATTACTTTTTTGAGGAATCCATTGACGATCCAAAAAAGTCCTAGGCCGAACTGAGCCCGAGTGACCTGATAGGGCTGGTAGAGCTGGGGCACAAAATCGCTCGCGCGCACGATGGGTCCGGCCACGAGCTGGGGAAAGAAACTGACGTAGAAGGCGAAATCGGTGAACCGAGCGACGGGCTTAAGGTTGCGGCGGTACACGTCTATAGTGTAGCTCAGGCACTGAAAAGTGTAAAAAGAAATCCCGACCGGCAGGAGAATCATGTCTTCTACAAAGTCGGTGCCCAGGCTAGCATTGCTCCAGCCCGCCCAAAAGGGTGTTGGATTCCAGGCTAAACCCGTTAGGTCGTTCCAAACGTCGGCAGCAAAGTAGGCATACTTAAAAAAGAATAAGACCCCTAGGTTCGACAAAACACTCAGTGCGAGCAGAAGCTTGCGCAGCCAAGGTTTGTCGCTTCGGTGCAGGGCATGAGCCACGCCAAAATCTACGCTGGTAGCAAAAATGAGGAGCACCACATACCACTGGCTCGTATGGTAGTAAAAAAACCAACTGACCAGCATCAAGTAGGCGTTGCGCAAAGCAAGCTTGCGCTCTAAAGAGGCAAACCCAATAAGCACCAAGGCAAAAAATACCCAGAAGCCGAGCTCAAGGAAGGTCCAAGGCTTGCTGGTCTCGGCCTGAAGGAGCTGAATCAGAGAATTCACCATGGACTGCGTTCTTGGTGGCGAAGGTAGGCCTTGAGGTAGGCCTGAGCGAACCAATTCGCCTGAGCCTCGTAGCCAACTTGGCTCAAATGAATGCCGTCGGGGCGGGCCCAAGCATTGGCCATCCACCGTCGAATGGAACCATAGCCACCCATCAACTCCATGAAATCAAAAATGGCTCCGTCGTGGCGAACGGCCAGTCGGTACATTGCCCGGCTCACCTGCAGTCCGTGCGGATTATTGGCTTCTTTGTAGAGCGCGTCGTTGTTTGTAAACCAAAGGAATTCCGCCCTGGGATTAATCCCTCGTACCGCGGCAACAAGGCTGTCGTAGCGAAGCTCAAAGGCTAGGGTATCAAAGTCGCCGCGAGCCTTATGGGCATCGTTGATTCCGAGTCCAAAAATGACAAGATCAGGCGGAAGCTCGCGAAGCTGCTCACTGAACCGTTTGGCTTTGAGAAAACTATGCGTCGCCGCCCCATTTACGCCCACGGAGTGGTACCTAATGCCTTCTGAATCTTCGGGACTAAACAGCAGACCCTCGATGCTCAACGTGTCGCGTCGATTGGGTCGCGGAATCCATTGGAGCTTGAGCGTATCCGTAGGTTGACTAAAAAGCACCTCAATTCCGTCCTTTCGGCGGACAATGGAATCCACAGGGCCTGAAACCAATGGGAGGTTGAGGGAGTCCGAGCCGGGGTAGAAAACCACCACCGACTTGGCCTGAAGCGGAACCTCCTTATGGTGGACCGTGAAGCCCGCAGAGTCGCCGGTATAGGCGCGGATGCCCGAGAAACCCCAGGGTCCGCGATGCTGCGGCACGGAACAGCGCTGCCCGACCCAGGTTCCGTAGTGGCTAACCCCCACACTTCGAGGCCCATTGGTACCCGCCAAGGGAAAGGGGAAAAGCCATCCGACCGAGCCCTGAACCCCTGGGGCGAAGTCGTGCATCGCACGGCGAACGGCGTCGGTAAGCATTCCCGCCTGAACGTGCGACCCGCCCAGATGGACTATGTTAAGGCTCCCTCGGCCTTCATAAATGAGGGTATCCATCCGCTGCCAAACGCGTTCTAAACCAGAATCACCCCGAGGAAGCTTAAGTTCTGGAATTTTGCTGGGCATGGGCTGCGACCAGGCAGGGATAGCGAGCATCAGGACCAATAGCCCCAAAAACCTCAGGTGCAAACTACTGGCCATTGTGGCGTTGAAGTTCCTGATCCAAGGCCTGAGCGAGTGCCGTGCCCACCTTGCGGGCTCCGTTGGGCGTGAAGTGGATTCGGTCCGCACCGGCAAGCGGCGGATTGCGCTGCGTCCAGTCGGCCATACTGCCTGCTCCGCCCATAAAGGCAAAAACGTCAAAAAATGCCGCCCCTTGGGAGTGTGCTGCCTCGCGAAGTACGTCGCGGACCTTACTCACATAGGGATAGGTCTCCCAGTCGGTGCCCACCTTGTGCGCCATGTCGCTGGGACCAACCACCATGATGTCTGCGTCGGGAAGTGTCCGCCTAAAAAATTGAATCTGGGCTGCGAAGGCGCGCCCGTAGCGCTCCACTTCGCCTGCTGACTTAAAGTAAGGCACTGCGTTGCCGCCAAACTGCAGAATGACCAGGCCCGGGCCTGCTTGAATCAAGGATTGCGAAAAATGAGTCCGTTCTACGCGTTTAAAACCGAGTCCGTCGGCACCGCGCATCGAGACATTATCTACGGCTACCCCCTGCGCTCCGTCCCAGGCTGCACCGTACCAAAGCGGACTTTCTCCGTTCATCTCCAAACGAACCCTGCTCATGGGCTTCGAGGCCATGAATTCCATCGTCGAAGGGTCGCCCGCGCTGTAGTACCGTATGTGGGCAAGGCTGTCTTCAAAGTAGACCTTGACCTCGGTCGGACTCTCAAAGGGACCCAAAAACAGGGTCAGCTTCTGCGCCTTGCGAACTCGGTCGTAGCCGTAGGAACGCGCCCTGAATTCCACACTGGCAGAACTGCCCTCGTAGCGGTGCGCAATTCCGCGCAGTCCATAAAGACTTGACGGCTCGCGGTCGGTCGGGCGGCCAAAGCATGCAAATCGGCGCCAATTCCCACTGGCCCTGTGGTCTACGCTCGCCATGGGTACAAAGGGATCCATTCCCTGCAGGCCCGGACCTGTTCCTCCGTAGCGCTTTTGAAGCAGCTCCCGTATGTCGGCCGAAATACGATCGCCTTCGATTTGGGAATCGCCGTAGTGGAGCACGCGCACTACCTGCTTGCCAGCACCCTGGAGCGCCCTTGAAAACTTGGCAAATCCCAGGCTGTCGCCGGGAGGAAACTCAATGAGGCCCTTGCCCCCTTTGCTGGGGAGGGAAAGTTCCATTGCACTGCTGTCTTGCTCGGGCAGCACCCTAAGATTTTGATCCTGAGGCAAAAAAGCGCTTATCCAGTCTCGGCTAGGCCATTTGAGGCCCGCTGGGCGCATTGACTCGGGCAATAAGGAGCTTGCCCCAAGCAGAAGCAGCAGCAATGCCACAAAGGCAAAAGTCATCCACGGGCTTTGGCGATTCATCTTCTAATTATAAGTACTTGACCTGGATAGATTCGATCACTGCCTCGATTGGCAGCATAGAGTTCCTTGAGGCTAATCCCGGGGTGGCGTCGCTGAAGAATTCCAAAGTTATCGCCCGACCGAACGGTAATTCGGACTTCACTGGGCTTAACGACATTGGGTAGATCGGGGGGCAAAACGGCAGCCGCACCTGCTTTTGGACCCTCAGCGGCACTCGCTGGCAACTTCAAACTGCCGCCGAAGGCAAGGGCGGGCAAGGGCTGTGCCCTAGGGGCGTATTGAATGGGCACACGATTCCAGGGCTTGAGATCCTTGCACTTTAATACCTCACGTGGCGAGTCAATCAGGGCCCAATCCGCTGAAAGGCTATCTCCAAAAAGGCAGTAGTAATCAAGCCAGAGGGTTTTGGCCGCGTCAAAGGCAAATGCGGAATCGTTTTGAACCCGATCCCAACCAAATCGGGCGGCCGCAGGCTGGCTTAAACCAAATGGTCCGAGCCTTGGCACCTTGGAGCCCGACTGAACCTGGAGGCTGCGGATTGCGTTGGCATTCATGTAAACCGGCTGGTAGCTCAGGCTATCTTGAGCCCAAAGACTGACGGCGGCATGGCTGACGAAAGCAACTAAAAATCCGCGCATTGAATTCAAAGATATGGAGTACGCGTTCAAAAAAAAGCGAAAACCGAACACTTTTGGCGTTCGGCTTTCTTCAAGTTTGGGGTGAAAGACGGGGCTCGAACCCGCGACCTCCGGAACCACAATCCGGCGCTCTAACCAACTGAGCTACAATCACCATATTTGGGGCGGCAAATATAGCCTACATGTTGGGTTTAGCAAGTACCTGTCTCGCTGCGGTCCACTTCAAAACCTGACCGACCCTGGCTGCTCGATTGCCTAAATTACACCCGATATTTGAGGCATGACCGTCACCCATGTCGTTAGAATGTGGCCCGACCAGGGCGACCCTCAGCTTGGAACCTTTGTGCGGGCTCAGGTTAGCGCGCTCCGTGATTTGGGCATAGCCCAGAAGGTGGTCGTTTGGTCCGGCAGCGACCATAGCCCACTACCGCTCGACGGCCTTGAAGTCATTGCGGGACCTCGGGTACCCGCAGGTCCGCGCGGATGGTCTGCCAAAGCGCGTTCCGTGCTCCAACTTGGGCAACCAAACCTTGTGCACCTGCACGGTTCCGGCGGCGATACTGCCTACCTGATGCTGCGGTGCGTCATGCAATGGGGCCAGCGCATTCCAAGAGTTGTCACGGAGCACCAGTACTTTGGGGACGGAGCCCTTCCAGCGGGTGTTTTGTGGACCCACCGTCTCGCCAACGCACGTACCGCCGTTTCTCCCTTTTTGGCGGAGCGATTTGAACCCATCGCAGCAGTCGACGTCGTACCCAATTGCTGGACCGCTCCCCTGCCCCACCAGCTGCGCCAACCGCATTCGGGCGGACGCCGCATACTCCACGTGGGCGATTGGGTCGACGCCACCAAGGGCATAAGCCCCCTGCTTAAAGCCTGGCGCCTGCATTCCGAGCGCAATCCCCTCGACCGGCTGACCCTCGTGGGCGACGGCGTGGATCGCCCCCATTTAGAACCATTAGCCCGCGAAAGCCCCAACTGCACCTGGTTGGGCCGATTGGCACCCGAGGATCTCGAAACCGAAATGGGCCTCCACGACGCATTGGTGGTGAATTCGCCCCGAGAAACATTTTCTATTGTTATTGGCCAGGCCCTAGAGCGGGGACTGCAGGTACTAAGTACGCGCTGCGGTGGGCCCGAAAGCACCTACAGGGGCAGCACCATAACCTACCGAGAAGGAAAGTCTGACGATACCGAAGACCTAGCTAGGCATCTGGGCAACCTAAGGTCTGCTGAAGAAACCTATCCCATATCGGAATTCCCGAACTTTCGACCGGAAGCCGTCGCAGAACAAATTCTAGCGCTTTACCGGCGCGTGGGCGCTAAAGGCTAAGGCCCATAGGAGCCAAAGACTCCTGAATAGGAATCTGCCGGGCTATCGAAGCGCAAAAAGCGAGTCGAGCCCAATCCTGCGTGTTGTAATGAATCCCTCTGCGTGAGAAACCCCCATTACACGACCCCACTCAGCACTGCGCGCCCGGAGGGAATCCCAGAACCATTTCGATGAAATCACGGTCTCGGGAGCGTCGGAGTCGGATTGGTAAAACTGCGAAGCGTGGGCAGCCAAGGAGTCCATTTTAACATCGATAAAATCAGAAATGTCCACCGTAAAATCGGCCTGGAGGTCATAAAACTGAATGTAGTGGTATATATGCTCAGGGCGGTAGGGCAGCTGCGCTGCACCGTCTTCACCCACGGATTCCCACTTGTGAAGGCCAGCCCTAAAACAGGCTTCGACTACCATAGCAGAAGCAACACCGTGGTCGGGATGGCGATCGCGCGGAGCGTTGCAAAGCACGATACGTGGTTTGTGAAGGCGAATCAATTCAATAATTCGCTGCTGGCTGTCAAAATCGTTGACTAAACGGCCGTCGGGCAGATCCAAATTAACCCGAAACGAGGCGCCTAAAATCTGGGCGGCCTTGATGCCTTCGCGGTCGCGGTCGAGGACGGTTCCGCGGCTGCCCATCTCGCCGCGCGTTAGGTCGACCAAACCGATGCTATGGCCTTGGGCAACATGCTTGGCAATGGTTCCGCCACAACCAATTTCTACGTCGTCGGGGTGGGCCCCAAAGGCCAATATGTCAACCTGCATGCTGCTACTGCTTGCCCAGTGCGAAGTTTCTGATGGTGGAGCTCATCGGCGAAACCGAAGAAATATGGCTACTGAGCCATTGACCCTTCTCGTTAATGAGAAACTTCTGAAAATTCCAAAGTACCATGGCATTCTTGGCTCCATTCTTCTCTTTTTGAGTGAGCCATTGGTACACGGGGTGCTGCTCGCTGCCTTTGGTATGAACCTTAGACATCATTAAGAAGGTTACCCCGTAGTTCTTTTGACAAAAAGCCTTGATGTCGCTTTCAGAACCGGATTCTTGGTTGCCGTAGTCGTTGCTGGGGAAGCCGAGAATCACAAACTGCTCGCCACCGGCCTCGTCAAAAAGCGCCTGAAGCTCCTTGTACTGAGGAGTGAATCCGCATTCAGAGGCGGTGTTGACAATGAGCACGCGCTTGCCCTTGAGCTGGGCAAAGTCAAACTCTTCACCCTCGAGGGTGCGGGCCTTGAGGCTGTAAAAACTAAGCGGCGGCTCCACGGCATTTGCGTTGGAGACGGAACATCCAAAAAGGGTGGTCAGGAGGGTTCCAAGAAAGTACTTTGTCATAATTATTAGTAAACCCCAAAGTTAGCACTTAGTTCGCTGCCCTGCGGGCACTACCACCCTAGTGCGCGGACTACCTTTGACGCATGAATCGATGGCTACTTCTTGGCACCCTGGCGCTGCAGGGAGGCATGCGCAACCGCCGACAGAGCCTGCAGTTTATTATGTTTACTGCGGTATCGACCTACCTGGTATACACCATGGTACCGGCCCCGAGCCCGAGCGTTTGGCTTGCGCTACTATGGGTAGTAGTGCTTTTTAGCGCCATGCAGTCTGCATTTAGAGCCTTTCACGAGCCCGACTCCCTCTGGGCCTACCTCAACCAACTCGCCAGCCCTGCAGAACTTTTATGGATGAAAAGCACAGGGGTGGTGACCCACACGGCTGCGACCGCATCGGCTGCCTTGGTGCTTTTTTGCCTGTTTTTTGGCCTGCCGCCTTCGGCTGATAGCCTGAATGCATTACTTAAAATTTATGCATCCATACTGCTGGGATCCATGGCATTAGCCTCAACCATGAGCTTCACCTCGGCCCTTGCAAGCCGAGCAGGCGCCAACCCCACCCTTATGGCGACCTTGAGCATACCCCTACTCCTGCCTACCGTACTGGTTGCCCGACGAGCAAGTTCCCTTGCCTTGGCCAACCAAGACTGGGCAGAACTTGCCATGCCCCTTTTTGGCGAACTGGCCATGCTGGGACTGCCTTTAGCCCTAGGCAGCATGCTTATGCCCTACCTTTGGAAGCAGTGAATAACCGACTATCTTTTGCCTGGAAATTCTCGGCTGCAGCTCTTGTCAGCTACAGCATGATCGCAGGATTGGTGAGCCCGGTTCCCCGCCTTTTTATTCTCAACGAAACCATTCGCAACCTGTATTTTCACGTGCCGATGTGGTTCACCATGATAGCGCTCATGGCGGTATCGCTAAAACACAGCCTTGCAAGCCTTCGCAAACCCGGTTTGGCCGGGCTAGAGCTCGATCGCAAGGCACAATTGGCCGCCGAGGTGGCTCTTGTTTTTGCCGCCCTCGGACTTTTCACTGGCATGATTTGGGCTCGATTTACCTGGGGAGCCTTCTGGACCAATGACCCAAAACTAAACGGCACTGCCGTTGCAATTCTTATTTACCTGGCCTACTTCGTGCTGCGCAGCAGCGTCGAGGACCCGGAGAAACGGGCTCGCCTAGCCGGTACCTACAACGTCTTTGCCTTTGTACTAATGATTGTTTTTATCGGGGTGCTGCCCCGCATGACCGACTCCTTGCACCCTGGCAACGGAGGCAATCCTGCCTTTGGCTCCTACGACCTTGACAGCGGCATGAGGGCCGTGTTTTACCCGGCCGTTTTTGGCTGGATTGGAATTGGTCTTTGGATCGTTGAACTGCGCGTGCGTTTGTCGCGTTTAACCAAGTAGCATTATGAAACGTTTTCTTCAGCAAGCAATGCCCGTCGAAATGGCCGACGCCTTTCGCGCCGACGGCAAAATATGGGTTGTGATTACCGTAATTGGCATCATTTTAGTAGGACTTTTTGCCTACCTCAGCTGGTTGGATCTGCGGCTCCGCAAAGCAGAAAATCCGCATAAATAGATGAAACGAAACCACCTCATTGCATTGGTCGTGATGGCTTTTTTGGCAGGCGCCTTGATGGTCACCATTCAAGACGCCAGCACCTACGCCACCTTTGAAATGGCCAGTAAAAAGACTCCAGAGTCCGTAACGGTTGTAGGGCAGCTGGACCTCGAGGAGCCGATAACCTTCAATTCTTCGACCTCTATGCTTCGGTTTACTGCCGTCGACAAAGACGGAGCGCGCAGCATCGTTTACTACAACCAGCCCAAACCAACAGACTTTGAGCGGTCCGAAGAAATTACCCTAACGGGCCTCAGCTCGGGAGACACCGCGTTTTTTGCCCAGAACATCCTTATGAAGTGCCCATCGAAGTACGCCGACGAAGCCCAGTTTAGCTCAAAATGAACTTCATCGGAGAACACAGCCTATGGGCCCTCGCCGGCCGGTTTTTTACCTATTTAGCCTTCACTGGAGCCCTCGGGACCGCTATTTTTTATGGACTAAACTGGCTTCGCCCTGGAGC
>JBEEMM010000027.1:0-14060 GCA_041192685.1 Bacteroidota bacterium
CCGTTAGGGCCAGGCTCACCCCAGCAGGAAAGTCTCCGCCCACCACGTCTACGGTTATTTGCCGCTGGTCGTCTGGAGCCGCCGTCTTTACTGAGGTGTACTGCAAAAACATGGTTTGGCTGGGGACCGCGGGATAGGCCGCGCCCGGCGTATTGGGTGAGACAATGTGAAAGGTTAGGTCGGTCAGATTGGCCGCTTGCGCGTTAACCGCACGAACCATTGCGGATTCGTCGATGTAGAAATAAGCATCGACAAAATCGACGTTTTGTGCAGAAAGCGAAAGGCCCAGGAGCAGGCTGCTCGTCAAAAAAATAGTACGCATTGCAAAAAGAGAGTTTAAAGGTTAGCGCTCCCCACTTCAGGGAACGGACCAAAACTCCAACCCTCGGAGTGTCCGAGTCGGTTCCAACGGCTTGCGCAGCCGAGGTTAAACGAATAAAATTGATTGTCCGAAGAGGACTTCCTACCTAAGGGCTTAGGCCTGGTTCAGGAGTTCAAAGTCAAAACTCTCCATGACGGGGTTCGCAAGCAGTTTTTGGCAGGCAAGCGTTACTTTTTCTTGGGCCTCGTCTTTGCTGGCCGCCTCCACCTCTAGGGTGATGTGCTTGCCAATGCGCACTTCGCCAATTTCTGCCAGACCAATTGAAGGCATGCTAAGGCTAACGGCCTTGCCTTGTGGGTCCAAAAGAGCCTTGTGGGGCATTACGTTGATTTCAGCGCGGAATTTCATAAAAAGCGTTTTTCAAGAGCAGAAACTAAGGGCAGCAAAGGTACGGCGACGGCCAACGCGGCCAAGCCCCAAAATGCAAAAGCCGCGAGCGAAACCGCTACCCATGCCATGCGGAACCTGCGGTCGGACCATGAAATAGGGCAATCCTTGAGCGAGGCCACCTCAAATCGGGCATTCAGGCTGTAGACCGACCAAGCCAGGGCGGCCAAAAAGAGGGCAGGGTGGAGCGGAATGAGTTCCGCGTCGGCTGCGTACATCAGGCCTAGCACAAAGGCTGTGTTGGCGGGCGTGGGCATTCCCATAAATCCCGGGTAGTCCTTCATGACGGAGTTGAATCGGGCCAGTCGGTAGACGGAGGCTAGCGTTACGGCCCATCCCAGAACCGGGAGCGCGGGCCAGCTGTAGTCCGTGTTCATCCACATCGCCAGCTGCATCCACATGAATCCTGGAACCACGCCAAAGGTGATTACGTCGGCGAGGCTGTCGAGCTGTACGCCCAATTCACCTTCAACGCCCAGCTTGCGTGCAGCCCAACCGTCCAGGGCGTCAAAGACAAAGGCCAGCACCAGCGCACCCGTGCTGTATTCTAGGTTTTGAAACATCATGTACCAGATTGCTGCCATGCCGCAGGCTGCATTGCCCAAGGTCAAGGCATTTGGAATCCATTTCATTGCGCAAAAGTACGTCGCTACCTTTGGGGTCATGGCAATCCTTTCGCGACTTCCAAACTGGAGCCTGGCTGTGCTCAGCCCTCTGATGCTATGCCTCGCATGGCCAGGTAGCTTGGGCTACCATGAATTCCCAATTTTAGCGCCGCTGCTTCTGGTTTCTATGGTTCCAATGCTTCTGCTGGAGGCGCGCCTGCGCGAAGCAAAAACGCGGCACTTTGCGGGCTACGCGGCTTTGAGCAGCGTCTTGTTCAACCTCGGAACCACCTGGTGGGTGGCCGGCGCACACTGGTCGGGAGTTTTGGGCGCGGTCTTGATTAACGGCATTCTCATGACGGCAGTATGGCTCCTCTACCGCTATGCGGTCCGCCAGGTTGGCCTGCGCACTGCACTATGGATTTGGGTTACTGGCTGGGTAGCCATTGAGCTGCTGCACGAGGACTGGGCTTTCAGCTTCCCTTGGCTGAATTTGGGCCATGCCTTTGCGGAAGTTCCGCATTGGGTGCGCTGGTATGCTTGGACCGGTCCTCGCGGTGGAACCGTCTGGCTGCTTATTGCCAACGCTGTTTTTTGGCAGTTTTTTACCTCGCCCGGTTCGCGCGGTCGCATCGGACTCTTTGTGGCCATTCTTGGCCCAATTGCCTTGAGCTACGGCCTTGGGGCCTGGCTAGACGCCCAGCCCGCAACCGGTAGCCTTCGTGCGCTGGTGGTGCAGCCCAATGTGGATCCCTACACCGAGAAGTTCCAAACGCCCGACCTTATTCAGGTGCGCAAGTGGGTTGAGGCAAGCTCGGCCATGACGGATTCTGCTCCAGGACTCATCGTGCTGCCCGAAACTTTTTTGCACGAAGGACTGGACGAGAACTACGCGTCAAGCTGGCCGTCGCTCATCGCCTTTGAACCGGTTCTTCGCAAGGGCTGGGCAGTGGTCCTTGGCGCCACGACCTACCGCCTTCATGGCCCTGAGCCCGAGAACCCTGCCGCCCGCCCCATTGACGATCGCCGGTCGGTGACCTACGCTAATTCGGCGGTCTTTGCCAGGGCGGGCCTGCCGCTGCAGATCTACCATAAATCCAAGCTGGTTGTTGGGGTGGAGTCCATGCCCTTTAGTCGCCTGCTCAACAGCGTGTTGGGCGACCTTACCCTTAGCCTCGGCGGAACAAGCGGCACCCTGGCCACCCAGAGCGAGCGGGCTGTTTTTGAGGCAGGCCCCGACCTGCCCCGCATTGGCGCACCCATTTGCTGGGAACAGGATTTTGGCCCGTTTGCCGCGGAATTCTCGCGCTCAGGAGCAGAGGTGCTTACGGTCATTACCAACGACGGATGGTGGGGCAACAGCCCCGGACATGTGGCCCACCTGCACTACGCCCGACTGCGTGCCGTGGAGCAGCACCGGTCTATGCTGCGCAGCGCCAACACCGGAATTTCGGCGGTTATCGGTCCTGACGGGCAGGTGCAGCAGTCGCTCGGCTGGGGTCGTGAAGGCATCCTGGAGGCAAGGGTTCCGACCTATAGCGAGCCGTCTTTTTTTGCGCGGCACGGAGACATTGTCGGTCAGTGGGCGGGATTCGCCTTTGCATTCCTGCTGCTCAGTCTTTTAGTGCGCCGTTTGCGCGGACTAAAGCGCCTGGAATCCTAGGCCAATCCGCACCTAATTCCGTCTGCTTTACTGGCCCTTGATCGCCCTTGAGGCCTACCTTTGCGCTATGGAATTTGATGTACTCGTTATTGGAGCTGGCCCTGGCGGCTATGTGAGCGCCATTCGCTGCGCGCAGCTCGGTTTTTCAACTGCATTGGTCGAGAAAGACCCTACTCTGGGCGGAACCTGCCTCAACGTCGGATGCATTCCGTCTAAAGCATTGCTCGACTCTTCGGAGCACTACCACAACGCGGTGCACGCGTTCGCCGAGCACGGAATCGACGTCGAGCCCCCTAAAATCAATTGGCCCCAGATGATGGCCCGCAAGAAGCAAGTGGTCGATACCACCTGCTCGGGAATTGATTTTTTGATGAATAAAAACAAGGTCACCGTACTCAAGGGTTTGGGGTCTTTTGTGGATTCCCATACCGTCAAAGTCGCCGGCAGCGAAGAGCTTATGGTCAAGGCCAAGCATATTATTGTGGCCACGGGTTCGGTTCCGATTGAGCTCCCCTTCGCGAAGTTTGACGGCGAGCGCATCATCAGCTCCACCGAAGCCCTGAGCCTGCCGGAGGTGCCCAAGCGCATGATCGTTATTGGCGGCGGCGTTATTGGCCTTGAACTCGGCAGCGTCTACAAGCGCCTCGGCTCTGAGGTGACCGTGGTGGAGTTTGCGGATTCCATCCTCGCCACCATGGATGCCTCCATCGGCAAAGAGATGCAGCGCGTACTTCGCAAAATTGGCATGGTCTTTCACCTGGGAACCAAGGTGGTTGGGGTCGAGCGCAAGGGCGATCTGGTCACGGTCCAAGCAACCGACAAGAAGGGCAATGCCCTGAAGTTCGAGGCCGATTACTGCTTGGTAGCGGTCGGCCGAAGAGCCAATACGGAGGGTTTAAATTATGCGGCGGCTGGTCTTAAGGCTGACGAACGCGGTCGCATGGAGGTGAACGGCCATTTGCAGACAAGCCAAGCTCATATTTATGCCATCGGCGACTTGGTTCGCGGGGCAATGCTTGCGCACAAGGCTGAGGAAGAGGGCGTGGTCGCGGCAGAGACGATTGCCGGGCAGAAGCCACACATTGACTACAATTTGATCCCGGGCATCGTCTACACTTGGCCTGAGGCGGCGAGCGTTGGCAAAACGGAGGAGGAACTCAAGGCCAGCGGTCTGGCCTACAAGGTGGGCAACTTCCCCATGCGGGCCCTTGGGCGCAGTCGGGCATCGGGCGATACCGATGGTTTTGTGAAGATCTTGGCCGATGCGGGTACCGACGAGGTACTTGGTGCCCACATTGTGGGTGCGCGCGCCGCAGACCTCATTATGGAGCTTGCAGTGGCCATGGAGTTTCGCGCTTCTGCCGAAGACATTGCCCGCATTTGCCACGGCCACCCTACCTACACGGAGGCCATCAAGGAGGCTGCCCTCGACGCTACCGCGAAGCGAGCGCTTCACATGTAAACGATGGATTGGAGTCAACGCGAATGGTCCAATCCCCCGGCGGACCTCGTGGATGTTCTCCAGCGCCGCGGGGCAGAGTCCGCTTATTTTGCCTTTTATGAAACCTCGGAAGCGGCTCCCCAGGAGCCGCTGAATCGCTTGCGATGGATTGCTGCGGGCGGATGCCGAAGCCTTCATCAGGTGGACCGCGCCAATGCGGAATCCTGGGCGGAGCTCGCCTTGGCATGGCGGACCAACCCGACCTGGTGGTTTGGGATTTTGGGCTACGACCTTAAGAATGCCTTTGAGCCCTCGCTTCCCCTGCGGGGGGAGTCCTGGCTTGGGCAGGCTGACCTTGCCCTTTGGGAACCCGAATGGGTCCTGGAGTGCCAACTCGACGGACGCCTGGTACAGTACGGCGAACTTCAGCCCTGGCTTGATTCCGAATCCGATGGTGGCCTACGAAGAAGGCCTGTGAGGCAAAAACCCTGGGAATTCACCTGGTCGGCATCCGACTATTTTGAGCGGGCCAAGGCCCTGAAGTTTCACCTCTTTCGCGGCGATATTTATGAGGTCAACCTTTGCGCCGACGCCCAGGCGCAGGGCAAGCCCGACCTGCTGGCCCTTTACCGGTCGCTGCAGGGACGAGCGGAGGCGGGAATGGCCGGATTGCTGCGGTTTGGCGATCACGCGGTGGTCAGTGCCTCCCCGGAGCGCTACCTGCAGGTGTCCAAGGACGGCAGCATGTCGAGCCAGCCCATCAAGGGAACGGCTCCACGGCATAGCGATTCCGCAAAAGATGCCGCCGCCGCCGCTGCCCTGGGCGAGGCAGAGAAGGAACAGTCTGAGAATGTGATGATTGTTGATTTGGTTCGCAACGACCTCAGTAGGGTAGCTAAGAAAGAAAGCGTACGCGTTCCGCGGCTTTTGGAGTTGCAATCGTTTAAAACGGTTCACCATCTGGTGAGTACGGTTTCGGCAGACCTCCGGCCGGGCTGCGATTGGCTGGATGCGGTTGCAGCGAGCTTCCCTATGGGCAGCATGACGGGCGCCCCCAAGCTTCGCGCCATGGAGCTCATCGATGCCCAGGAATCCCGGCCCAGAGGATGGTACAGCGGAGCCATGGGTTACGTGCGCCCCGACGGCAGCGCAGATTTTAATGTGCTGATTCGCACGCTTTTTGGCCATCTGCCCAGCTCGAGCTGGCAGCTTTGGGCGGGCAGTGCCTTGACCTTTGCAGCCGACGCTCCCACCGAGTGGGAAGAGTGCCTTCTCAAGGCAGAAAACCCTCAAAAGGTCTGGAATGACTCCGTGGGATAAGGCTTCACCAGCTTTTCGAAGGGCCGTTGCGGCCAAGCTTGACGAGCTCTTCGGCAAGCCCGATGGCCCCGTCGTGGTCTTGGTTTCGGGCGGTCTTGATTCGATGCTGCTGACCGAGGCACTTCATGCGGCAGGCTATCCCTTGCATCTGGTTCACGTCAACTACGGTCTTCGCGGCGTGGAATCCGACGGCGACGAGGCTCTGGTGCGCCAATGGGCTGAGGCTGCGGCCTGTTCGATTTTGGTCGTCTCTGCCCCGGCAAATTTTGGTTCCGCCTCCGATTTGCAGTCCAGGGCGCGCGAACTCCGCTACGGCGCAGCCAAAAAGTTGGCGGAAGATCTAGGGGCGACGGCCATTGCTACGGCCCACCATGCCGACGACGCCATTGAGACCTTCCTGCTCTTTGCCGCCCGCGGAACGGGCATTGACGGACTGATTTCGCTGGCCGAAAGCCAGGGAATCCTTAGGCGTCCCTTCTTGGAATTCCATAAAAGCGAACTTCGCCAGGAGGCCATTAAAATCGGACTGCAGTGGCGCGACGACGCCTCCAACGAAGGCGACCGGTACACGCGCAACCACCTCAGGCACCATGCCTTACCCGCTTTGGAGCAGGCCATACCTCAGGCTCGCGACGGAATCCGAACGACCATGCGCCGACTGCGTCAGCTGCAGCGCTTTGCCGAAGTGGCTATTCAGCGCGAATCCAGCCTCTACACGGCCCTTAGCAGGCAGCTTCCGGGCGCTCGAGTGCTCTACCGAGAGGCCCTGGCGCATCCACACTCCGATATTATCGTCTACCAGCTGCTCAAGTCCTATGCTCCCTTTGAGCTCGATGCCCTTCGCCAACTCGCTGCTTCGCAGGTTGGTGCCTACTTGGAGCGCGAGGGATGGCGGGTCTGGGCCGACCGCGAGGGCTTGCTTTTGCTGCCAATTTCGAACTTTACGTTCCTCGAAACTCCTGCGGGCGAGACGGTGACCCTCCCGCTGTGGGATGGCAAAATCTGGCACCAAAGGGTTGAAGTAGCCAAGCAAAAAGTTCAGGGAAGACCAAGCAGTATGGGCAGTGCGCTCGAACCCCTGAGCTGTGCTCTGCCCGAGGGCGCTGTTTGGCGAACTTGGCAGGAGGCAGACTTCATTCAGCCCCTTGGTTTGAGCGGACGCAAAAAGGTGAGCGATGCCCTTACCCAGGCCAAGGTTCCGAGCCCGGTGCGCCGTGAGGTGGTGGTTTTGGCCCTTGATTCCGGGCCAGGCGAAGTCTTGTGGATTCCCGGAGTCCGCTTGAGCCAGACCATTGCCTTAGCCCTTAATGCAGATAATGCCCTCCGTTGGACTCTTAACTACCTTTGAACATTATGAACATACGGAACCAAGTCTTCGCAATTCTGCTGCTGGCCTGCGGCCTTGCCTCAGCACAAATCCTCGAGCCGGTCTCGTGGTCAACCTCCGTGCGGACGCTCGAGGGCGGTCGCTTGGAACTCGTGGCCTCGGCTAAAATTGATGCGGGCTGGCATGTTTACTCTCAATTTATTGGCAGCGACGGGCCGATTCCCACGACCTTCATGACCCCCGATTCCAAAGATTTGGTCGTTCAAAGGCCGGTGCGCGAACCCAAAGCCATCATTGAATTTGACAAGAATTTCGGGATGGAGCTGGCCTACTTCAGCAAAAAGGTGGATTTCGTAATCGATGCCAAGCGCAAGAACCAGTCGGCTTTTACCTATACCGCTGAGGTCGACTTTATGGTCTGCGACGACGCTCGATGCCTGCCTCCGGAGTTGGTAAGCCTGACCTTTAAAGTGCCCGCAAGCAGCGAGTCGACTCAAGGGCTGACCGCCGCGCAGGCCGAGAACAGCAATCCAGAGCTCCCAGCCGGTTCAACTCCAGAGTCCGCGCCCCTAGAGCCCGAGATTGAAGCCGCCAGCGAGCCTGCCAAGCCGAGCCCAGAGGTGGAAAAGGCCGAGGCATTTAGCCTGTGGTCCCTCTTTGGCGCCGGCATGCTGGGTGGATTTTTGGCCCTGATAATGCCCTGCATCTTCCCCATGATTCCGCTCACCGTCAGCTTCTTTCTCAAGCAGAGCAAGTCCAAGGCAGACGGTCTGCGCAAGGCGCTTTTGTACGGACTCAGTATTAATGTCATTTATGTGGTTCTAGGACTTCTGGTAACGGTCACCTTCGGTTCGGACGCCTTGAACGCCATGGCTACCAACCCCTGGTTTAATCTGGCCTTTTTTGTGCTTTTTGTGGTTTTTGCCCTGAGTTTCTTTGGCCTTTTTGAGATTACGCTGCCCTCGTCTTGGGTCAACAAGGCCGACGATCAGTCCCAGCGAAGTGGAATTCTCGGTATCTTCTTCATGGCATTTACCTTGGCCCTGGTGAGCTTCAGCTGCACCGGCCCGCTGATTGGCCAGCTTTTGGTGGCTACTGCGGTTAGTGGCGAGCTCCTGGGCCCTGCAGTAGGCATGTTTGGTTTCAGTTTTGCCCTGTCTCTGCCCTTTATCTTGTTTGCTGCCTTCCCAGGCTGGCTTAAGGGTCTGCCTAAGTCGGGCGGATGGCTCAACACCGTCAAGGTAACCTTGGGTTTTCTGGAGCTTGCCTTTGCCCTTAAATTCTTGAGCACGGCCGACATGGTTTGGCAGAAGCATTGGGTAGAGCGCGAGCTCTTTTTGGCCCTTTGGGTGGGCATCGCCTTTGCGGCATCATTCTACCTCTTTGGAATGTTTCGCCTGCCCCACGACGACGAGCCCAAGGGCGGAATCGGCGTAGGACGCATGATGACCGGGCTTCTTTTTTCGGTAATCGGATTCTACCTTCTTCCCGGAATCTGGGGAGCCCCAGTCAAGTTGGTAGCTGGATTCCCGCCTCCGGCCTTTTACGCGGAGAGTCCGCTTGGAATGGGCTCAGGGTCCGCCCCGGCCGCTGCAGTGAAGCTAAGCGAAGAGGCCCACTGTCCGCTCAATTTACCCTGCTTCAACGACCTCGAGGAGGCCAGAGTTTATGCCCTGCAAGCGGGTAAGCCCTTGCTGCTCGATTTCACCGGATGGGGCTGCGTCAACTGCCGCAAGATGGAAGAGGAAGTTTGGTCGCGCCCCGAAGTTCGCAAGCGCCTGGCGGAGGACGTCGTACTCGTTTCGCTCTATGTCGACGAGCGCACCCCCCTTGCCGAGGGCGAAGTGCGTAAGAGCGAAACTTCGGGCAAAACAATCAAGACCATTGGCCAAAAATGGGGGGATTTGCAGGCCCAGTACTTCAATGCCAACGCTCAACCCTATTATGTGCTGATGGATCCTAAAGTCCAGGCTCCGACTGCCATAAACGGCCACACGGCCTATGATTCCGACGCCCGCGTCTTTTTGGATTGGCTCGACCAGGGTCTTGCACAATTTACCGAGGGCAAGTGATGCTCGAGCGGATTCTTAGCCTTTTTGAAGCCGCTATTGAGGACTACCACGTTCGCGATCAGTGGGATGCTCCTTGCCCGCCTGCCTTTGCCGCAGGCAGTATGGATCAGGCCTGGTACGCCAAAGCTTGGACCGATACCGTTCAGTGGCACCTCGAAGACGAGGTGCGCCGCGTTGATCGCTCGCCCGAGCACCTTCTGGCCATAAAGCGCCGCATTGACGCATTAAATCAGGAGCGGACCGATGCAGTGGAACTGCTCGACCAAAGGCTGGCGGAGTTGCTTCAGCCGATTCCTGCCCCCGAGGGAGTACTGCGCACGGAATCCTTGGCCTGGGCCCTCGATCGCCTCTGCATCCTGCAGCTCAAGCTCTACCATTTAAGGATTGAGGCAGCTCGTGCCGACGCATCGGCCGAGCACCAGAATGCCTGCGGCCTTCGACTTAAGGCAGCCGAGGCTCAGCACGAAGGGCTCATGCTCGCCTGCGCCGCACTCTGGGCTGATTTGGCTGCTGGTGTGGTACGGTACAGCCCTTACCGACAGTTTAAGCTTTATAACGACCCTGAAACCAATCCCGCTCTTTATGGCGCCCAGGGCTAAGCGCCACCTTGGAGTTGTTCGTTTCTCGGCCTTTGGCGACGTCGTGCTCCTTCATTCCGTCCTCGCGCAGACCGTGGAGCCCGGCGATCGAATCAGCCTTTTTACCCGGCCTCAATGGGCCCAGCGTCTTCCGGAGCACCCTCAAATTATGGTTCATGGACTCGACGTCGACCGAGGGCCCTACCGAAGGTTTTTTGCCCTACTCTGGTTTTGGTGGGGTTGGATGCGTTCTGCCGACCTGACCGCTTGGTACGATGCCCACAGCCACCTGCGCAGCCGATCCAGCCGATGGGTCGCTTGGGTTTTGCGGATTACTCAGGCAAGCGTCGCCAAACCCCGGGCGGCACGCAAGGCTCTGCTGCACGGTTCCAAGCAGCCCGTGCCCAATGCCTACGACCTGCATTTTGAGGCCCTCGCCAAGCTTGGTTGGGAGCGCGTTCAGCCCTTGCAGCCCCAACCGCGGAGCGGTCGCATCATCATTCTTGCGCCCTTTGCCAGCGCAGCCACCAAGCAATGGCCCATCGAAGAGGCCCTTCGCCTGGCCGATCAGCTTGCCCTTCAGGGCTGGGAACCCGTTTTTGTCGGCGGGCCTAAGGACCAAATCTCCACTGCGTTTCGCTGCGCCATGGGCCTAAGCCCCCTCGAGGAGTCTGCCCTTTGGGCCGAAGCGCGCGCCGCAGTGGTTTGCGATTCTGCCGCGCAGCATCTTGCCTACCGCTTTCAGATTCCCGCGGTGGTCCTTTGGGCGGGCACCCATCCCCTTGGCGGTTTTGCCGCTCCGTCTCCCATGCTGCATTGGCACCTTCCCGAGCGCTTGCCCTGCCAACCCTGCAGTATTTTTGGTGCGGACTCTTGCCGGCGAGGTGATTGGGCCTGCCGCAAGGCCCTCACTGCCGATTCCGTGCGCGAGGCCCTTGGTCAATTGGGTATTTAACGCGCAACAATTTCTGACGCACGAGGTTTTATCCCTATGAAGGAACAGCGATACCGACTCCGCTTGGGCGACAAAATCGCGGGCTACCTGCGACGAATTCACGGAACGGACTTCTATTCCCCCGACGGCTTTTGGTGGACGGGGCGCAGCTTGAACTACACCCAGGTCGACGAGTCGGTCGAAATGAGGGACAGAAAGCGCACCCGGCTCTACGAATGGGACATAGTCCGCTTTAAGCCCAATGCCGACAAAGACGAAGAACTTGGGGTATTTCTATGGAACAAGCAGCAGGAACGTTGGATTTTGCGCAGCATTGATACCGAAATAGACTACCATTTGAATGTCAACGGAATAGATCTTTTTAATGGCTCCGATTTGCTGCTCGAGAGCCATGTGTTTTTGAATCCTGACCTGCAGCGCGCCTGGGGATTGCAGGAATAAGGCAGTGCCCCAATTGGTAAACGCTTATATGCGTTTAGCAACCGACTGCCGCCTCATGGCGGTTGTTTTTTTACCGCATGGTAGCATCTTTAAAAACATGGGTTTGGGCTGAGGGCCGATGGAATGAACTACGTGTAGACGTGGCGGCGACGCCTGGTTTTTCGTTTCACATGGTCGGAACCCGAGACCCCGCCGTGCGCGAGGCACCCAACCGAATTCACGCAGCTTTGCTTGAGGTGGGGGCAAAATGGCCGGGCAAGCGCATTACAGTTTCCTTTCATCCAACGAGACCTTGGCAATTGGGCAGCGCTATGGATTTACCCATTGCCCTTGCGGTACTCATGGCCTCGGGTCAAGTGCCCCTTCGCGAGGGCCTGTGGGCTCTTGGTACCCTTGATTTAAAGGCATCACTGAGTTGGGTTGAGCCCGACCGGCCGGCACCCCCTCAGGAGTCGGGCTTGTTTTTGTATCCGAGCCAAGCTCCTTGGCGGGTTCAAGACCAAAATTGGGCTCCCTTAAGTTCCTTGCGAGAGGCTCTGGAGGTGGTCAAGTCCGGAATTCCTCTTGAGGCGCCCCTGGTCCCTGTTTTGCATCGAACGGCTCCTGGCTGGCCCGGTTTAGCTCTGAGTGGCACCGCATTGACCGCATTGGGTCTTGCGGCTGCGGGCAGGCATCCGACCTTGCTGGTTGGTGCGCCAGGGGTTGGCAAGTCAGAGTTCGCTCGTGCAGTGCATTCCTTGCGGGCAGCGGTGGAGCCCAATTTGCCTTTTGTAGAGCCCTCTTCAACCCTTAGTCCGGTGCAATTGGTCGGCGCGAATGGGGCATTTTGGGCGGCAGGAACCGGAGTTCTGTTTATGGATGAGCTCGGCGAGATGTCGCTTCGAACCCTCGAGGTATTGCGCAAGCCCATGGAGGCACAGTGGAGTAGGGATGCTACCCAAGTTCCCCAAACTATCGGGGCAACGAATCCCTGTCCCTGCGGCTACCACGGTCACCAAAGTATAGAGTGCACATGCGGATCTGCCCGTTTGTCGCGCTATCAGGAGCGGTTTTCAGGGCCGTTTTTGGATCGTTTTCAGATGGGTTTGGTCCTGGGTCAGGAGGCGGACTCTGTTGCAGTCCCTTGGGACGAGATGGTCTTCAAGCTGCGTCTGGCCCAAGAACGCCAGAGGGCAAGAGGTCCTTGGTTGGGCAACTCCGGCATTCCTCTGGAATCGCTGATTCAATGCGCAGAAATCACTCGGCAGGCCATGGAGGTACTCAATGGATGGCACAAAAAAAGCGGATTGGGCCTAAGAGCCCTTCATCATGCCATGCGACTTGCTCGCACTGCAGCAGACTGGGGCCAGCGAGCTAAGGTGTCTGAGCAGGATGCTTGGTTGGCTATTTCGCTTCACGCCAGTCAGTTTAGGATTACTTCCAAGTCCGGTCCTTGGGGTCTGGCGCGTTCTTCGTCCACATGAGCGGGCCCTCGCAGCCTTGTATTTCGACGACCACCGAGCTCGCTCCACCAAAATAGGTGAGGAGCTGGTTGCGCCAGATGCGAAAGCGGTCAAGGTCAAACTGAGTGCAGCTTAGCGTGAGCACGGCTATGCTTGAACCTTCAATAACTACGACTGACGGGTCCGCATTGGGTACCGACTTGGTGTCTCGGCCGGGCCGTACGGCATTGTGATCAATAAAGTCCGGCAGCCAGCGCTTCATGGCCCAGTTGAGGTCATCGATGCTTTCGAACTCAAACACCTGGACGTGAACGGCGAGTTTGGTGCTTCGACCGAGCTTGTCTTCGCTTTTGGCTTTTGATTCAAGCTTAAAATGCAGGCGGTAGGCCACTTCTTCTTGCTCGAGGGCTCCTAGATTTTCACCCTGGAGATTGAGTAGCTTCACGCTGTATTCGCTGGATTGCTCCGCCTGAAAGCCTTTAATTCGCTGCTGTAGGTCAGCGCTTTGGGCAGAGGCAGTGGTAACTACGAGGCAGAAAAGGACTAAAAAGAAGGTTCGAAGCATAGTACAAACATACGCGCAGCATGATTTAGGTACTTTTGAGGGCGTGAAACGAATTGCTGCCATCCTTTTTGCCGGGTTACTGCTTGATGCAGGGGCCCAAATTGTCAACATTGAAGCGATGCGCGCCTCTGCGGAGCAGGATACTACGGAGCAGGTTCACGGTCGGGTCGACGGCGGATTTTTCTTGGGTGGTACGCAGGCTCTTCTGCTCAAGCTCAACGGAGCAGTCAATGCAACTCGCAGGGTTGGGGACCATGTGTTTTACGGAATTGCAAGCGCGAATTGGGCCACTCGTTTGGGAGACAATCGCTTTGACTTTGAGCGCAACGGAATGATGCATCTGCGCTACAACCGTATTTACAGTGAAAAGCTCACGGCAGAGTACTTTATGGAGTGGCAGAGCAACTTGCCAATGCGCATTGCCCGGAGGTTTAACATAGGGGGTGGGCCGCGCTACACCGCCATATCGGCGCCGGGTATTAAGCTGTTCATAAATCCGCTATTGATGTATGAGCTCGACGTGGAATCTTTTAATGGAAAAACCGAGAATGCCCTAAGGCTCAATACCTACGTCAGCCTCGACCGAAGCTGGGACCTCTGGCGATGGACTACGGTGGCCTACTACCAGCCCCGATTTGGTCGTTTTGAAGACATTCGCGCCATGTTCAATACCCGACTTTCGGCTCCCATTAGGCCAAACCTAAGCTTGGTTATCGTGGGTCAGTTGAACTACGATGCCTATCCGGCAGGTACGGACGTGCCTCAATTCACCCTATACAGTACTACGGGCTTGAGCTGGAAGTTTTAGCGATGGTTCCGTTTGCTTACGAGTCCGTCTCTGTAGGCTGCCAAGGCGTCGGCTACGACAAAGCTGGAGCCTCC
>JBEEMM010000028.1:0-12500 GCA_041192685.1 Bacteroidota bacterium
GAATCAGCGCCATGATGGCGGTCAGCGCGGTGCGCGGATCTTTCTCATTCAGCGCCTTGTCCTGCCACTGCTCGAAAGGTTGATGCTCGATGGCGATGCGGGCCACATGTCGACGTTGCTGTCGCTGTTGCGCACCGACGTTCCGTTCCAAGTGTACTTGTTGCGGTCAACCTGGCGATTGTACACTCGCTGTCCAATCTCTGCGTAGGCTGCGTACTCCCACTCCGCTTCGGTCGGGAGGCGGTACTTCGGCAGAAGGATTCCGTCTTCGATGCGGGCTGGTCGGCCTTCTTTTCCATAGACCTGAGCTGGACTGAGGTCCTTGAGGCCCTTGCGGTTTTGCTGGGTGTATTCGCCCTGTTTGTAGAGGTATACTTCAGAGTTGAAGTTTTGGTCGTCGGCCTGAGTATTCATCACGGTCAAGATGCCCTTGTCGATTAGAATTTGCTCGTTTACCCGGTCTGTTCGCCATTGGCAAAAACGCATAGACTGCTCCCAATTAACCCCAACCACAGGGTAAAAATTGTAGGCAGGGTGGCGGAGGTAGTTCTCCACATACATGTCGTTCAGTCCCATCTTGTCGCGCCATACCAAGGTATCGGGCAGTGCGGACTGGTAAATTTGGGGGTAGTAGTCAAAGTCATAAACTCGGCGAAGCCAGTAGAGGTACTCGCGGTAGTCTGCGTTGGTTACCTCATTCTCGTCTAGGTAAAAGGAAGAGACCGTAACACGACGGGGTTGGTTGTTCCAGTCCCGAATGACGTCTTCTTCTACGCGGCCCATAGTCAGGGTTCCGCCTTCGATGAAGACCAGGCCGGGGCCAGTCTCCTGGCCTTTGTAGCCAAGATTAATTTGAAAGCCCCCGTTTTTGCGGTCGTTAAGCGCCATACCCGTGGTATTGGAGCTTGTTTTTGCGCAACCCGAGGCTAGTAAAACCAGCGCGCCTAAGGCGGTAATGGAAGAAAGGATGGAACGCTTCATTATTGGGAAGGTTAGAATTTAGGACATTTCACTTCGCTCGAGCGCGCTCGGCGGCTTCTGCATGGGAATTGGTAGGCAAGAGAGACTTCATGTGCTCCACCCATAACGTTTCCTAGGGCAGAAATGGTATAATCGTAGGAATAACCAAACTTCCAGGGCACGTCGTTGGGGGCAATTCCGATGATGGCAATAAGTGCGTCGGGATTGGTGCTGACAACGCCCAAAGCCTGGCGGTAGCCGAGCCCGCCCGTGAGTGGACCTCGGTTGAACGATACACCCGCAGTCATGTGGTGTGCTCCGCCCTGCGTTTGGTAAACAATGTTGGGAATCAATAAATTGTCAAGGTCGTTGTAAAGTCTTTTGCGCCCAAGGGGAATGGTTGCACCAGCCTGAGCGGTTACCTTAATGGGCAGAGTGGAGGTGCTTAAGAAGGCCTCATTGGGCTGAGTGACGTGGTGGGCCGAAGCGCCTACGTAGAAGTTCTCGGTAAAGCCGAGCATTCCGAAGCTCAGGTCGATTTGCTGCACCGTGGTTTCGTCAGGACGGATCTCGTTGGTCGGCTTTACAAAGCCAAAGAATGGATCAATCATGTCGGGGAAGGTCAGATTATTCCAGTTCAGGGAGCGCTGGCGAAAGGTCGCTTGAGCACCAAAAAGAACCATGAAATCCCTGTTTACTTGAAGATGGTAGGAGTAAATACCCGAAGCTTCTGTCAGCGAGAGGTCACCGTTTGCTGCTTCATCCTGCATAATCATGAATCCGATTCCGCCATTTAGGCCATCTACGTACTGGTCGTAGGACGCCGAAAAGGTCTGGTAAACGCCCAAGCTTGGGTACTGGTTGCGGTAGTTCGTGGTGACCCGAGGGCACTGCTTAACCCCCGCAAACGCTGGGTTTAAGTACAAGGGATTGGCGTAGTACTGGGTAAAATGGGGGTCTTGCGCTTGGGTTAGCCAAGTGCATCCTAGGAACAGGGCGACCGCGATAAGGCGTCTTAGGGCCATGGAGTGAGGCATCATTTGAGGCCACAATTATACGATTTTCCAAGACTAGTTGCACGTTTTTCTCCCAAGGCGCGTTGAACTTTACGAACTTTGAACGCAGCATGAAGCTTTTACGCCCCGTTTTATGGACCCTAATGGCCTGGACTTTGGCCGTCTTTTCGACGCTCAAGGCGCAGTCGTGGCCTGTAAATTCCGTGTTGAGCAAGGGCCAATGGGCCGAGGTTTTTACCGACGAGGATTTTGTTTATCGACTTAGCGGAGCGGATTTAGAACAATTGGGCTTTGGAAGTCCTCCCTTTGAGTCGTCAAAACTGGGCATCTGGGGTCGCCAGTCCGGTGCCATGAACGAAGTAAATGCCAGTTCCGGCGAAGCCAGGGACTTGTCGCCCCTGCCCATTCGAATTGAAGACGGCGGAGACGGGCTTCTGGGCGCTTCGGAATACCTCTACTTTTTAGGGCAAAGTCCGCACCGATGGAGCGTGGACAGCAGCAGCAACCGTTGGTCGCGCTCGACCAACCCCTATGCAAGCCGCCAAATCTATTTTGCCACCACCACCGAGGGCGGATCGCGCATTGCTCCCTATGCGGTACCGCCTTCGAGCCCGCAAACGGTTAGCCGATACCATCACGTGTTTTGGCATGAATTGGACGAATCCAACCTAGTGGGCAGCGGCAGGGCATGGTTCGGGGAACTCCTAGACTTTACCCTGAGCCGCGAAATAGACCTCGGCCTTGACCGTTTGGACGGCCAGTCGACTGCCTATTTTGTGCTGGCAGCAGCAGGGAGAACCACCTCATCGGGACCCAAATTGGAATTGCGTACCGGACAGGGATTTATTGGTTCGTTGGGGCTGCAGGCCGTTTCAGGAGTTAACGGAGAGACCTTTGCGCGGCAGATTGGCCAGTCTTGGACCCAGGTTGCTACGGGCCCGAGCTGGGCTAGGGCTACTGTTACCTTAGAGCGCAGCGCAAATCCGGCGGCCAAGGCCTGGCTTGACTACCTGTCGGTTCAGGCCGACGCGCCCTTCGCTTACCCTGCCGGGAGCGTGCAGTCCTACCGTTTTAACCCAGATTCCCAGCAAAGGCTGCTGTCGGCGCCTGCAGCAGGCACATGGATTTGGCGGACTACGGCCTCGGGAAGCCCCTTGAATGCTGCGGAACTTCTGCCCAACGCAGCGGTTCTGGAGGCCGAAAGGGCCCATACTGTTTGGTACATAGCCCCTGCTGCCGCGCGCAAACCCATTTTAGGATCGAAGATTCCGCTCCAGAACCTGCATGCAATGCCTTCGGTGGACTATGTAATTTTTGCGCCTGAAGCCTTCATACCCGCTGCGGAGGACCTCGCTGCGATGCACCGGCAGACGGGTCTCAAGGTTGCAGTGGTTGCGGTCGATCAGGCTTATCGAGAGTTCTCGGGAGGAGTTCAAGACATAATGGGCCTTAGAAACCTTCTTAGAATGCTTTGGGCGCGCGGGGCAGACTCCACCAAGCTTCGCTACCTCCTTCTTTTTGGCGACGCATCCTACGACTACAAGGGCAGACTGGCTCCAAACCAGAACTGGGTACCGGCCTATCAGTCCCCCGCCAGCATGGCCATTAAATCGTCTTATGTGTCTGACGACTTTTTTGGATACCTCGACCCTGGGGAAGGAGGCAATTTAGGAGCGGTAACCCTGGATCTTGGAATTGGTCGGATTCCTGCGAATTCTCTTGCAGAGGCCCAGGGCGTAGTCTCTAAAATCGCTCGGTATGCCGATCCGGCGCTGTCTATTGGATCCTGGAGGCAGCGTTTGAACTTCGTGGCCGACGACGTCGACGAAGACTGGGAACAGATTCTGACCCTGGTCAGCGATAAAATTGCCCAGCGAGTGGATACCCAGCATGCCGACTTTGAGGTCCGCAAACTATATTCAGACGGCTATGCTCAAGTTTCGAGTGCGGGCAACCAATCCTACCCGAAGCTGCGCGAGGAACTTCTGCGTTCTACAGAGGAGGGTAATTTGATTACTACCTACGTGGGTCACGGAGGCGAAGTCAATTGGGCCAGCGAAGACATTTTGCAGCTCGAGGATTGCCGAAATTTTGGCAACAGCGTTCGCTTGCCCCTATTTATCACGGTAACCTGCGAGTTTGCACGCTATGACGACCCATTGCGGACCTCTGCCGGAGAAATTCTGCTGACCAATCCCAACGGGGGTGCCATTGCCTTGCTCACTACTACCCGCGCGGTCTTTGTGGGCGGAGCAACGCTTCTCACCGACAGCGTATTTAATGTGGTGCTTCAGCAGAATCAGGGCAAGTACCAAACCTTCGGAGAAATTATAAGACAGGCAAAGAATTCGGTGACCACCTCAGACAAGCTGCGCTTCACGCTTCTCGGTGACCCGGCATTGCGCCTGAACGGGCCCTCGCAGCGCATGGAGGTCGACAGCATCAAGGTGTTTCGTCCCGCTTCTGGCGAGTGGGTGACTGCAGACAGTGTCAATGCTTTGGATTTGGTTCAGGTGAAGGGAAGGGTGCTTCGCGAGGGCGGCGTCATTGATACAAGTTTTAACGGCACAGCACGCATTCGTTTGTTTGACAAACCGCAAGAGCGAAGCATGCTCGACAACGACAACGTGGGCTACGAGGCTTCGTATTCGTTTCGGAACCAGTTGGCCTATCAGGGTTTTGTGGATGTGGTCAAGGGTAGTTATGCCGCCGAGTGGCGCATGCCTCTTGATCTCGTTCTTGAGTGGGGGAAGGGTAAATTACTTACCTACGCCTTTACCGCAGACAGGGATGCCGCAGGCTCCAACAGCAAAATTTTCTTGGGCGATTTGGCGGCAGACGCCCCTGCGGACCTCGAGGGCCCGAGCATTCAAATCTATATGGACGACACCACCTTTGTGAGCGGAGGAATTACCGGGGCTAATCCCCTGGGTCTGGTGCGGCTTGCGGATCCCAACGGAATCAATGCCATTGGTGCAGGCATTGGTCATGATTTGGTGGGCTACCTCGACGAGGTCTGGAGCGAACCTCTGGTTATGAACGAGCGCTATCAGGCTGATGCCAACACTTTTAAGCGCGGTACGGCAACTTGGCCCTTTCAAAATTTAGAAGACGGCCTCCACACGTTCACGGTGCGGGCCTGGGATACGTATAATAATCCTAGCCAGTCAAGCGTTGACTTCGAGGTGATTTCACGAGCAAAACTTGAACTTGGGGCGGTCCGCTTGTTCCCCAACCCCAGTGCGGGGCCTACTACTTGGCAGGTGGAGCATAATTCTGCAGGCGATAGTCTTGCCGCAGATTGGTCCATTACTGACGGCGCAGGACGCGTAGTCTGGGCGGCGGAATGGTCGGGTCTTGCCACGTCATCGGTGCTCCAAGCGCCCGAATGGACCGGAACCAACACGCAAGGAACTCCCTTGAATGACGGGTGGTTCATTGCCCGGGTGGTGGTGCGACGAGTCAAAGACAATCAGGTGGTTCGCCGCGCAGAGCGACTTATTCTGCTACGCCCCTAGTTTCACGGATTATATTTGCCCCCTATTGTTATTATGACGCATTCACGCTACCTCATCCTAAGTTCTTTGCTCGCCCTGGGGGCACAATCCCTCGTAGCGCAAACATTTTATGACCGGCTGAACGACCTTAACGTGGTAACTACGGCGATGCCGATGCTCAACATTGGGCCCGACGCCCGCTCCGGGGGCATGGCCAATACCGGAATCGGCCTGAGTCCAGACGCCAACGCCATTTTTTGGAATCCCGCCAAGCTGGCTTTTGTTGGCCAGGGCAACGTGTACGGCGGACTTTCCTACACCCCATGGCTAAGAAGGCTGGTGCCCGACGTGGAACTTATGTTTGCCAACGTAGCGGCGGGAGTTGGGGAGCGCGGAGGCATCGGAGCGAGTCTGCGCTACTTTTCACTCGGCGAAATCACCTTCCGCAACGAGCAAGGCGAAGAGCAGGGCACCTACCGTCCCTATGAAATGTCTTTGGACGTGGCCTATGCCTTGCAGCTGTCTAAAAACTTTTCAGGAGGAGTATCGCTACGCTACGCCCTTTCAGACCTTGCTCAAGGTCAGGTCGTTGGCGGTCAGTTAACCAAAGTTGGCCAAACGGTAGCCACTGATATTAGCATGTTTTACCAGGGCGATGAGTTCAGTATGCCCGACGGGCAGCGCGGTCAGTGGGTAGGCGGCCTGACGCTCTCCAACATCGGAGCTAAAATTCGTTATTCAGAGAGTGGCGCGTCGGATTTTATTCCCACCAACATGCGCCTTGGTGGTGGCTTTAATTGGAAGCTGGACCGATACAACCGCATCACCTTGCTAACCGACATCAATAAGTTGCTCGTGCCAACCAAGCCCTTGCGCGACTTGCTGGACACCAACAACAACGGAGACCGAAGTGAAATTATTGCCGGAAAAGACGACAACGTGGGGGTGATTCAGGGAATTATTCAGTCATGGGATCCAGCGGCCAAGCCCGACGGCTTTAGGGAGCTGATGCGTGAGTTTATGGTGAATGTAGGTGCGGAGTACTGGTACAACGACCAGTTTGCCGTGCGCGCAGGCTATCAGCACGAAGACGTTACCAAGGGAAACCGCAGGTTTTTCACCATGGGGTTTGGGGTGCGTTACAACCTAATAGGGCTTGACTTTGCCTACCTCTTTCCGGCCGATCAAACGGTGCGTTCTCCGCTAGAAAACACCATTCGATTCAGTGCCCTGATCGATTTGAACCAAATCATGAAGTAGCGGGTTAAAAACCCTAAGACGGCAAGGACTTTTCTTGGCTAAACCCTACTTTTGCACCTCGCAATCAAGCGTACCCCATTCATGGCAAAAAAGAAGCTTACCAAAGAGGTTTATTTAAAGTGGTTCGAAGACATGCTCTTTTGGCGCAAGTTCGAGGACATGACCGCGGCACTGTACATTCAGCAAAAAATTCGCGGATTCCTTCACCTGTACAACGGCCAAGAGGCGGTTTTAGCGGGTTCGCTTCTTGCGATGGAGCCCGGAGATAAGATGATAACGGCCTATCGCAACCACGTTCAGCCCATCGGTCTGGGAGTGGATCCGCGCAAAATTATGGCTGAGCTGCTCGGCAAGGTTACCGGCACCTCAAGGGGTAAGGGCGGGTCGATGCACATGTTTTCTAAGGAGCACAATTTCTTTGGTGGTCACGGAATCGTGGGTGGTCAAATTCCGCTTGGTGCAGGCATGGCCTTCGCCGATCAGTACCTGGGCAAATCCCACGTGACCCTATGCTATATGGGCGACGGCGCAGTGCGTCAAGGTTCGCTTCACGAGACCTTTAATATGGCCATGCTCTGGAAGCTTCCGGTGGTCTTTATTGTGGAGAACAACGGATACGCCATGGGTACCTCGGTAGAGCGCACTGCCAACCACAGCGACATCTACAAACTCGGACTCGGCTATGAAATGCCCTGCGCTCCGGTTGAAGGAATGGACCCTGCGGTGGTCTATGAATCTGTTTTTGAGGCCGTCGAGCGCGCTCGTCGAGGAGATGGGCCGACCTTTCTTGAAATACGAACCTACCGATACAAGGGTCACTCCATGTCAGACGCCCAGCACTACCGCACCAAGGACGAGGTAGGAGAATACCAAAAGATTGACCCGATTCTTACTGCCAAAGACATGATTATCAAGAAGAATTGGGCGAGCGAAGACGAGCTGGCGGCCATTGAGGCAGGAGTCAAGAGCCGTGTGGCAGAATGCGTTCAGTTTGCTGAAGATTCGCCGTATCCGTCAGCCGAAGAGCTTTGGCAGCACGTCTATGTAGAAGGAGATTACCCATTTATTACGGAATAAGCTATGGCCTTAATTATTACGATGCCTCGATTGAGCGATACGATGACCGAAGGAGTCGTTGCAAAATGGCATGCCAAAATTGGGGATCAAATCACCGAGGGCATGCTCCTCGCAGAAATTGAGACCGATAAGGCGACCATGGACTTTGAGGCCTTTCCCGGTCAAGAGGGTGTACTACTATATGTAGGGGTTCAAGAAGGCCAGACTGCGCCGGTAGATGCTATTCTGGCGATTCTCGGAGCCGCAGGGGAGGATGTTTCGGCCCTGGTTGCCGGAGGCGCAACGGCCGCAAAGGCTGATGCAAGCCCCACAGAAGTGGCGGCTTCAGCTCCGGTTCCTGAGCCCGCTACGGCTTCGGTTCCCGAGCCAGCCCCGATAAGCCAAACTGCTACGCTACCTTCTCAGCCGGCAGCAGCTCCAGCAGCTTCGGGCAGTTTGAACGCTACCGCTCCAGGAGACTCCCGCCTGAAGGCATCGCCCCTGGCTCGTTCTCTTGCAAGCCAGCACGGCCTGAGCATTGCAAGCATACAGGGCACCGGCGACGGAGGGCGAATCACTAAAAGCGACGTGGAGCGCAGCCTCACTAGTGCCTCCGTGGAGCCCAATACCGTCACGGCAGCGCCAGTAAGCTACCCGAGCTCCGGATACGTCGATACCCCCGTTTCGCAAATGCGCAAAACCATTGCCAAGCGTTTGGCGGAATCTAAGTTTACGGCTCCGCACTTCTATTTGACCATTGCCGTCGACATGTCGGCCGCCACGGCCGCGCGGGCAGAAATCAATAAAGACGGCGACGTCAAAATCTCCTACAATGATCTTGTGGTGAAGTCGGTCGCCAAGGCGCTTAAAAAGCATCCCGCCGTGAATTCCGCATGGATGGGAGACAGCGTGCGCACGAACTTTGACGTGCACGTTGGAATTGCCGTAGCCGTAGAAGACGGTTTGCTGGTGCCGGTGGTGCGCCATGCGGACGTTAAGGGCCTTGCGGAAATTTCAGCCGAGGTGCGAGGTTTCGCAATGAAAGCTAAAGAAAAGAAGCTTCAGCCAAGCGATTGGTCGGGCAACACCTTTACCATTTCTAACCTTGGCATGTTTGGAATTGAGGAGTTTACAGCCATCATCAACCCCCCCGATGCCGCTATTTTGGCTGTTGGAGGAGTTCAGGATGTTCCAGTGGTCAAAAATGGCCAAGTGCAAGCGGGTCAGGTCATGAAGATGACCCTGAGCTGCGACCACCGCGTAATCGACGGAGTGACCGGCGCCGCCTTCCTTAATACCGTCAAAGGTTACCTCGAGCGTCCCTTGTCTCTGATTCTTTGATTGCAGGCCTAAGCCAGGGCGGACTACCCGCTCTTTTTTAGGACTTTGGTCAATCATTAGAATGAATCTAAATACGCAACAGGCTAGCCGATGCCCAACGTACCTTAGTCTAGTGAAACTATCGGAACTCGGTGTAGGCCAAAAGGCACTCATTCTGCAGGCTAATGTGGAGCTTCCCGTCAAACTTTTTGAGATGGGATGCCTGCCTGGCGAAGAGGTAGAATTGATTTTTGCCGCGCCATTTCGTGATCCGCTCTGCTTTAGGGTGCAAGGAACCCTGGTAAGCATGCGCAAGGAGCTCGCTGACCTCATTCCAATAACGGAGCCTTATGGCGTTTAAGCGTGCCCTTAGGGTCGCCCTTGTGGGCAGACCAAACACCGGAAAGTCGTCGCTGTTTAACCGCTTAACGGGTTTAAACCAAAAAGTAGGCAACTACCCAGGCGTAACCATGGAACGCCACGATGGACTCGCTAAGTTGGGAGCGGGCGTGCTGGCCGAGGTAGTCGATTTGCCCGGGATCTACAGCCTTCACCCATCATCCAACGACGAGCGCGTGGTGCTTCAAGTACTTACCACAGAGAACGAGTCTGAGCGTTGTGATGTGGTGGTAGGCTTGGCCGACGGCACCAACCTAAAAACCTGCCTCTTTGTATTCACCCAGGTGCTCGACATGGGCTTTCCGGCTGTCTTGGCGGTCACCATGGTCGATGAGATGGAGCGCAGAGGGGCAGAACTCGATGTTCCCGCCCTGGAGGAGGCCTTGGGAGTTTCGGTGGTTCCGGTCAACAGCCGAACCGGACAAGGCTTTGATCTGCTGCAAGCGGCAATTCTCTCGGCAAAGGCCAGCAAAAAAACTCCCTTCTTTCAGCCTGCAGGCTCCCATTTGCCTTGGCTGCAAAAAAAGCAGGAGTGCATTGGCGCAGGACTCACCTACCGAGCATGGCTTGACGGCCTAAACGATCCAGATTTTGCCGACAGCGTTCGGGAATCAGGCCGGAGTCCCGAGCGGGCACGCGCCGACGAGGCCATTCAGCGCTACCGTTGGGTAAACCAATGGCTGCGCAAGGTCTACCACTACGACCCCGTGCAAGACCGCCGGGTAGCGGCTCGCTTTGATCGTCTAGTAGTGCACCCCGTTTGGGGCAGCATCATGCTTTTTGGTGTCTTGTTTGTGCTGTTTCAGGCGCTTTTTTATGGTGCGGCCATTCCCATGGACGCCATTGACAGTGGCATTGCAGGCTTAACCAAGGCCCTTAATAAAGCCCTACCGAGTGGATTTATCAACCACTTTTTAACGAGCGGACTTTTGCCGGGCATAGCGGGCGTCCTGATTTTTCTGCCCCAAATTGCCCTGCTCTTTTTGTTTCTATCGCTCTTGGAGGAGACCGGCTACATGGCCCGAGTAGTCTTTATAATGGACCGGTTCATGCGACCCTTCGGATTGAGCGGTAAATCCATTGTTCCTCTGGTGAGCGGAACCGCCTGTGCCATACCGGCCGTAATGAGTACGCGCAATATGGAGTCCGCCCAAGAACGGTGGCTGGCCATTGCCGTAACGCCCCTTATGACCTGCTCGGCTCGACTGCCCGTGTATGCATTAATAATAGGACTCGTAGTTCCCAATACCCCCTGGCTAGGTATTAGCCTTCAGGGCCTGACCTTATTTGGACTCTACGCTTTGGGCTTTGCCGCGGCCCTTTTGGGATCGGCACTTCTGAATCGCGTCGTTCCCGATAAAAAGTCCGCCCTCTTTTTAATGGAAATGCCGCCTTACCGTATGCCTCTGCTGCGCAATGTTTTTACCGCAGTTTGGACCCGATCAAGATCCTTTGTGGTAGAAGCTGGTAAAATCATCGTATCCATAAGCGTGGTTCTTTGGTTTTTAGCCAGCAGCGGCCCCAAGGGACTGCCCGACTTTAGCGGGGACTACCAACCCCTGCCCATCGAAGAGAGCTACCTGGGCAGCATTGGGCGCGGAATTCAGCCAATCATGGCTCCGCTCGGATACGATTGGAAAATTTCAGTGGCTATAGCCTCTTCTTTTGTGGCTCGAGAAGTGTTTGTAGGAACTATGGCTACCTTATATAGTGTAGACGGCGACGAAATTGCTCCCGTGCGGGCGCGGATGGCCGAAGAAATCAATCCTGATACCGGCAAACCCTACTTTAATCTGGCCGTAGGAGTATCGCTTTTGCTCTTCTATGCCTTTGCCCTGCAGTGCATGAGCACGATCGCGGTAGTGGTTCGAGAAACGCGCAGCTGGCGCTTTGCCATTATTCAATTTAGTGCCTACGCAGTGGTGGCCTACCTCGCGGCTTGGTCTGCGTTTCGTTTTATATCCTATCTTACCCCCCTATGACGGCTGTTTTTCTATGGACCTCCTTTTGGTGGAGCATTGCCATTTTAATAGATCGAGTTATTCCGAGACCGAGTTGTTCGGCGTCTTGCGGATGCGCGTCGACTAAACCCTTGCCGGAGTGAAGCAGGTTTTGGTTACCGGAGCCTCGCGCGGAGTAGGTCGTGCCACGGCTCTTGAATTGGCTGCCTTGGGCGCATCGGTTCATGCAAGCTCCCGCAGCACCTTTGCCTTAGAAGGCTGCGCCACGCATCGCCTAGACCATACCAGTGCGGATTCTAGAAGGGCATTCGTTGCGGAACTCAGGGGCACTGCGCTTGACGCGGTGGTCCTCAATGCCGGAGCGCTCGTAAACAAGCCCTTTAGGGAGTTAAGCGCCGAAGACTTCCATTTAATGGCAACGGTCAACTGGTCTGCCCAGGCACTGCTCGTGCAGGACCTCTTGCCCTTGCTTGCCCCTGGGGCCCACGTGGTCTTCATCAGCAGCATGGGAGGCTTTCAAGGAGCATCCAAGTACCCGGGCCTTTTAGCCTACGCTACGAGCAAAATGGCCATGGCGGGATTGGCCGAAAGCTTGCAGGCCGAGCTTGGTCCGGAAGGATTTTTCTTCAATACCCTTTGCCTTGGAGCGGTTCAAACCGAGATGCTGGCGGAGGCATTCCCCGATTATCAGGCTTCGACTAGTCCAAAAATGATGGGTAAGGCTATCGCGAATTTTGCTTTGAACGGACATCAAACCCAAGCAGGGCAGGTGATTCCGATGACGAAAAGCAATCCGTAGTAATTTTTTGTCGCTGTTGTTCAGCGAGTTGGTGGGCAATGTCGAATTATTTTAACTTGCCTATTGCCAAATCAAAAAGACGCTCTACATTTGCAACCCCAAAAGGAAACAATTGCTCACCGATGAGGTAGCAAGGACCCAAGGGGAGACGGAAGGTAAAACTTCGACGTTCTTTAACATATTGTGAAATCGAAAGATTGTTCAACCCGAAGATTCCCATATGAGGAGTACT
>JBEEMM010000028.1:15000-16362 GCA_041192685.1 Bacteroidota bacterium
CTTCACTAGCAAGGTTAAGGGTCTAAGGCCCGGAGCCGAAGCGAAAGCGAGTCTGAATAGGGCGTATAGTTAGTGGAGGCAGACGCGAAACCTTGTGATCTACCCATGACCAGGATGAAGCTTTGGTAACACAAAGTGGAGGTCCGAACCGGTTGACGTTGAAAAGTCTTCGGATGAGTTGTGGGTAGGGGTGAAAGGCCAATCAAACTGGGAAATAGCTCGTACTCCCCGAAATGCATTTAGGTGCAGCCTTAAGTATAGTGTCATAGAGGTAGAGCTACTGGTTGGATGCGGGGGTTTCATCACCTACCAAATCCTGTCAAACTCCGAATGCTATGACATGTTTCTTAGGAGTGAGGGCCGGGGTGCTAAGGTCACGGTCCGAGAGGGAAAGAACCCAGACCATCTGCTAAGGTCCCCAAATATGTGCTAAGTTGATCAAACGAGGTCAGATTGCATTGACAGCTAGGATGTTGGCTTGGAAGCAGCCATTCATTTAAAGAGTGCGTAACAGCTCACTAGTCGAGCGATCTGGCGTGGACAATAATCGGGCATAAGCACATTACCGAAGCAATGGGCTCGAAAGAGCGGTAGGGGAGCATTCTGGTTGCGTAGAAGGTTGGCTGTGAGGCTGGCTGGAGCGGCTAGAAAAGAAAATGTAGGAATGAGTAACGATAATGCGGGTGAGAAACCCGCACACCGCAAACCCAAGGTTTCCTCAGCAATGCTAATCAGCTGAGGGTTAGTCGGGACCTAAGGCGAACCCGAACGGGGTAGTCGATGGACAACTGGTTAATATTCCAGTACTTGTTATAACTGCGATGGGGTGACGAAGGTGTGACAGCTTCGCGAACTGACGGAATAGTTCGTTGAAACACGTAGGTATAGGTTGGATAGGCAAATCCGTTCGACCTGCTGAAATGTGATAGTACTCCGAGGCTTCGGCTGAGGAGATAGTGAGCGTAATCAGACTTCCGAGAAAAACCTCTAAGCTTCAGGTTATAACAACTCGTACCGTAAACCGACACAGGTGGGTGAGGAGAGTATCCTCAGGTGCTCGAGTGAATCATGGCTAAGGAACTAGGCAAAATCGCCCCGTAACTTCGGGAGAAGGGGCGCCCCCGCGAGGGGGCCGCAGTGAAAAGGCCCAGGCGACTGTTTAGCAAAAACACAGGACTCTGCTAAATCGAAAGATGATGTATAGGGTCTGACACCTGCCCGGTGCTGGAAGGTTAAGAGGAGGCGTTATCGCAAGAGAAGCGCTGAATTGAAGCCCCAGTAAACGGCGGCCGTAACTATAACGGTCCTAAGGTAGCGAAATTCCTTGTCGGGTAAGTTCCGACCTGCACGAATGGTGTAACG
>JBEEMM010000029.1:0-13253 GCA_041192685.1 Bacteroidota bacterium
CAAAAAATTAAAGTTGTTAATCCGGTCGTTGAGCTTGACGGAGACGAGATGACCCGAATCATTTGGGCTACCATTAAAAACAAGCTGATTCTGCCCTACCTCGACTTGGATTTAAAGTACTACGATCTTGGAATGGAGCACCGCGATGCCACCAACGATCAAGTGACCGTGGATGCAGCGGAGGCCATTAAAAAGTACCACGTAGGCATCAAGTGCGCGACCATTACGCCCGACGAGTCTAGGGTTAAGGAGTTTGGCCTTAAGCAAATGTGGAGGTCGCCCAACGGCACCATCCGCAATATTCTCGACGGAACGGTGTTTCGGGAGCCGATTGTGATAAAGAACATTCCCCGCCTGGTAACAACGTGGAACAAGCCCATTGTCATTGGTCGCCACGCTTTTGGCGATCAGTACCGTGCTACCGACACCACTATTAAGGGCAAGGGCAAGCTGACCATGACCTTCACGCCCGACGACGGCGCCGCCGCCCAGACTTGGGAGGTATACCAGTTTCAGGGCGATGGGGTTGCTATGAGCATGTTCAACACCGACGAGTCCATTACGGGTTTTGCGCGGAGTTGCTTTAATATGGCCCTTGATAAAAAGTGGCCGCTTTATTTGAGTACCAAGAACACCATCCTCAAGAAGTACGACGGGCGGTTCAAGGATATTTTTCAAGAAATTTACCTCGCAGAGTTCAAGGCCAAGTACGAGGCCGCCGGCATAACCTACGAGCACCGCCTGATTGACGACATGGTGGCTTCGGCCCTCAAGTGGGAGGGCTCCTTTGTGTGGGCCTGCAAGAACTACGATGGTGACGTACAGTCCGATACCGTGGCTCAGGGTTTTGGTTCGCTCGGACTCATGACCTCGGTGCTCATAACCCCCGACGGCAAGACCATGGAAGCCGAGGCGGCGCACGGCACAGTCACGCGCCACTACCGCCAGCACCAGCAAGGCAAACCTACCAGTACCAACCCCATCGCCTCCATTTTTGCTTGGACTCGAGGCCTTGCCCACCGAGGCAAGCTCGACGGCAATACTGCCTTGATTCAGTTCTGCGAAACCCTCGAGCAGGTATGCGTAGAAGTTGTAGAAAGCGGTCGCATGACTAAGGATTTAGCGGTCTGCATTCACGGGAACAGCGTGCAGCACGGGGAGCACTACCTCTACACCGAGGAATTCTTGGACGCCATTGATTTGGCCCTGCGCGATAGGATTTAAATTCGAATCCGCAGGACGGTGAAGACCGTTAGAATCACATTTTTGAAGGTAAATCCTGCGGCCAGATAGGCCTTTTGGGCTTCATGGAAGCGCCCTGCCTTGTGATGGCTTCGGGCCTTTTGGCGCATTAGCTCCCCTTCGGCATGCTTTAAAACGGACTCAGGTATCCAGCCTTGCTGCACAAACTGCGCCCAGCGAAGCCGAATTTTGATGCTGTGCGACTCGAGCTCTGCAGACATTCCGTGGTTAATTCGGTACCGGGTGAAGGGTTCGTCGGTCCAGCGTATCGGTCGATGCCCCATAGCCCAAAGCCGCATCCAAAGCTCTAAGTCCTCGGTTCCTTGCAGCCTTTGGTTGGTGTCAAAAGGATGCTCCCGAGCAATATCAGCGCGAATCAGGCATGCACTCGGGGCGATGGCGGGCCTTTTGAGCACCAGGTCGCTGATTTGCCTGGGTTGGTCTCCGAAGCGAATGGCTCCCCAATGCTGCCCGTCCCATTCGCGCACCGGGTGGTAGGCCCAGGTTACCTCGGGCGCTTGAACCAAAAAATTAGTCATACGCTCGTGCCACTGCGGCTCAAAAGCATCGTCGGCATCGAGGTAGGCAATCCAGTCGCCCGAGGCTGCGCGGGACCCGGTGTTGCGGGCGGCACCCAAGCCTAGGTTTTGGGGATGCACCAAAACCCGAACGTTGGGCCAGTTCCAGCTGCGAACCAAATCGGCGCATCCGCCCGGCGATGCATCGTCGACGACGAGCACCTCAAAGGCCTTGGCCGCGCTGTCGACCGCTTCGCGCAGGGTTTCTTCGCTCTGGTAGCAGGGTATAACGACTGAAATTTTCACGTGGCACGAGGCATGAAATGATTCGGAAAAAATCGGTGCAGGACGCGCCGAATGGGTTCCTTGAGGCCTAGCGCCTCGAGCGTCGCTACTGCCAAGCGCACAAGGCCCTCGTACGGGATGTGGAGCAGTACCAGTGGGTGCAGGCGCACAAATCGTGCAAATAGCAAACGGTTGACGCGCAGGTTGGCACTTCGTCGGGCGGAACTCCAATCTTGTCGGTACAGCGAATGGGTCCACCAGGCCGCGACATTTCGGTAGGCGCGCCGAAGCCGAGCTTGGTCGGGTTGGTGGTGCGCGGCAATGTAGTCGACCAGTGCGAGCAGCTCGAGGTAGACATCGCCCCCTTCGTTGGCCTTCTGGCGCGCTGTTTCGGAATGTACACGAAAGTAGTTGAGCACCTCAGGAACAAAGGCGATTCCGCCCTGCTCGAGGAGTTTGATGTAGGTCATCCAGTCCCCATTGAGGCGCCAATTGGGGTCGGCTCCGCCTACGGCTTTGAAGGTTTCAAGCCGCAGTAGTGCTCCAGATGCATTGGGAACCACGTTGTGCAGCAGCATAAAGTTGCGCACTTCATCGCGTCCGTCGTTTCGGTAGCCGTCGACCCAGCGCTGGGCCTCGATTCCGTATACGTAGCGGTAGTGCACGTCAAAACTGTGCATCGGTTGGCCCTCGGAATCGACCAGCATGGATTGGGCGTACGCGATTACAAGGCTGGGGTCGGATTCCAGTTCGGCCACGAGTCGCTCGAGCAGGCGGGGGTCGGCAAAATCGTCGCTCTCGGCAATCCATAAGTAGCGGCCTCGGGCTAGCGAGGCGGCCTTGTTCCATTGCGCAAAGGGGCTGCCCGAATTTTCTGCATTGGGGTGAACCGACCATCCAGGCCGGCCGGAGGCAAATTCCTCAAGCAGGGCCAAGGACCCGTCGGTCGAAGCGTCGTCGAGCAAGAGTACCTCTACATCTTGAAAGGTTTGGTCCGCAATGCTCGTCAGGCGCTGCCTTAAGTAGCGCTCGTGCTGGTAGTTGGGCACCACCACAGAAACTAAAGGGACTCGCTCGCGCATCCCCCAAACTTAATGTACCTTGACCCCCCATGCGCACTGTTTTGTTTGGAATGCCTCGAAGCGGTACCACTTATGGCTTTTCGCTGCTTTCTGAGGCACTAAAGGCTAGGGGAGAGGTTCAAGAGGTATTTGAACCCAACAGCTTGACTCAAGGCACATTTCGCCGAATGGATGGCTTAGTTTGGCCCGATTCCGAGTCAAGTTTAGTAAAAATTCTCTATAGCAGCCCCGAGATGCACGGATGGTCGGGTCATGCCGCTGCCGATGCCTTTGCGCACTACGACAAAAAGATTTTTTTGGTTCGCGATCCCCGCGACCGCTGGATTTCGGGCTTTTTCTACCGCTGGTTTTATGTGCACGACCCCAATCCCGCAGAATTTGCCTTGGCTCATAGAAAGGTCCGCGACAAAGAAGGCAATCCCGATTCGATACCCTTTTACCGTCTTCATTCTGACGATCCTCGGGAATTGGCTGAGCATGCGGCGCAGCAAAAAGCTAAGCTTGACGAACTCTCGGCATTGCTAGACCGGCTTCGCCAGGAGGGATGGTTTATTTGGCACTATGAGGACCTCGTGGACCGACGGTGGACCGCAGTCGAAGACTATTTGGGCATTCCGCTTTTGGGCGAATCAGACCTGCGCAAAAACTTCAGGCATGTAGCTAGAAGTCAGGTTCATAGCGACTGGAGGCGCTGGTTCAACGACGCCGACGTGGAGTTTTATCGCCCAGTTTTTCAGGACTACCTGGCCGCCCAAGGCTACGACCCCAAGGACTGGAAGCTTGAGTACCCGAGCGCCTTGCCCGCCTCGCAGGGATCCGACTACATGCTGGGCTTGTTTCGCCATCCCAACGGTCCGCATGCAGTCCCGGTGCCGCCAATTCAGAAGCTTATCGCTCGGGCGAAAACGAGAATAAGCCTCCTCTTGAAGGATCTTGGTCTAAAAAAACGCTAGTTCCAGTCCTGGCTCTGCAGGGCCATCGGGCGCGGAGTAGGGTAGGCTTGACCCTTCCAAAGGCCCTGAACCACCGTCAAGGTGCTTGCCCCGAGGACTTCATCCTGCAGCAGGCCGTCGGCAAAGAGACGCAGGTGCAGAAGGTAATCGCCGGAGCTCAGTCCCAATTCGCTGAGGGTCAATTGCGCCTCCAACTGACTCGATGCAATGCTTTTACCCGACTGCAGGCTACTCCAAAGGCTAATTGCAGAACCGTCGGCTGCCTCTACACTGATGCGCAGGTCGAGATTCTCAGACGGCGCGTACTCCTTCCAGCGCAGCTGAAGCTTGGCAATTCCGCCAGTAACCCATTGTTCTTGAATACTTAAAGCAGTAGCGCGGACTTTTCCCTGGCCTCTTCGGCGGTCGGGTTCCGTCCATTCTGGGCTGATGGATTTTTGGCTTGCCGCATAGGCATCGCAGACTGCATCAGCATGGCCTTCCATGCGAATCAGGCCTTGGTCCAGCCAGAGGACCCGGTCGCAGAGGCGCCGCACCTGCGGCAGCTGGTGGGCCACATAGACGACACTTCGCGCGGATTGGCGCCATGTGGATTCAAGAAAGGCAAGGCTTTTTGCCTGAAAGGCGGCATCCCCCACGGCCAAAACCTCGTCTACCACGAGCACATCAGCCGGGAGGTGCGCGGCCAGTGCAAATCCGAGCCGCACCTGCATTCCGCTGGAATAGTACTTCACGGGTTCGTCAATACGGTCAGAAACGCCGGCAAAGTCCGCTACGACAGGTAGAAGTTCGCGCACTTCGGCGCGCGAAAGCCCAAGCAATGCTCCGCGCAGAAAGGCGTTCTCGCGTCCGCTCAGGTCGGGGTGGAATCCGGTGCCCACCTCGAGCAGGCTGGCCATACTGCCCTTGATTCGGTAGCTGCCCTCGTCGGGATGCAGGAGTCCGCTCAAGGTCTTGAGCAGGGTGGATTTACCTGCGCCGTTGGCCCCAATGATGCCCAGGATTTCGCCCTCTTCGAGGCGGAGGTCAATGCGGCGAAGTACCCATCGACTCCCCAGGTTCTTGCCCAAATTGCTGGTTTCAATGCGCGGACTTTTCATAAAAACTCATTGAGTCTGCGCGACCTCCACCGAAGGGCAAGGAGTCCGAATACGAAGCCAAGGATGCCTGAAGCGGCCGATATAGCGTGTGCGGGCTGCCAAACATCCCAGCCCAGCCAGGCCCAACGAAAGCCGTCGGCCATTGCTACCGCAGGGTTAAGCCAGTATAGAATTCCCCAGCCTACGGGGGCAAAGTTGGCGCTGGGCAGGGCAATGGGGCTAATAAAAAATAGGGCTTGCAAAAGCACGGGCAATACCGCCAAAAAGTCCCGCCGCCGCACGCTTACCGAGGCCAGGGCATAGGCCCAACCCAGGGAGGCAAGCGCAGTGTAGGCAATGACCAAGGGAAGCCGCATAAGGGCAAGGGCCTGGGCCTCCTGAATCATTAAAAGTCCGAGTGCAACCACGGCAGAGCCGACCAAAAAATCTGCAAAGCCAACTATTGCTTTAGAATTCGGCAGGGCAGAGCGATTGAAGGCGGCCTTGCTGACCAGGGCCTGGTTGGCCACCAGACTCATGGCTCCCTGACTCACCGTGAACTGAAACCAAATCCAGCCTGGGAGGGCCACCGCCAGATTCAGTCCGAACTGCCTCAAGCCTTCGGCGGGCAGGCCAAAGACGCGCCCAAGGACAAGGGTTAGGGTGGCAATCAGAATCAAGGGTTGGGCAACCGCCCAAAGCCAACCGAGCTGCGTCTGCACGTACCGGAGCCTTAGGTCACGTCGGGCAAAGGCCAGGGCCATCCTCCGCGCATTCTTGGCGCTGCCAGGCTGGGGCTTCCACCAGGGGTCTTGAGCCGTTACCTCGCGGACTCTACTCATACCTCAGGGCTTCGATAGGATCCAAGGCTGCCGCTTTTTTGGCAGGGTACCAGCCCGAAACCACTCCGACGACAATCGAGACGACAAGGGCCAAAAGCATCCACTTTATAGGGAATACCGCTTGGGCGTCCAAGGCAAAGGCCAAGCCGTTTCCTACTGCAAGGCCCATTATGATGCCGGCGATTCCGCCCATGACGCTTACTATAATGGCTTCGGCAAGAAACTGCACCACGATGACCTGTGAACTGGCGCCAAGAGCCTTGCGCGTGCCGATTTCGCGCGTGCGTTCGGTGACGCTGACCAGCATGATGTTCATCAAGGCGATGGATGCGCCCAAAAGCGTGATCAGCGCAATCAGGGCTGCTCCAGCATTGACCGAGCTCAAAGAATCCAGCAGCAGAGCCGAAATGCTGTCGCTTCGCCGAATGTTAAAATTGTCTTCTGCTCCGGGCCTGAGGCGCCGTACCGAACGCATTACCGCGGTTGCGCTAGCGATGCTCGCTTCGAGTTCTTGCGGACTAGGGGCCATGACGCTGATCACGTAGCTCGACGAGGGGTCCGCAAATTCCAAGTGGGCAGTGCGCAGGGGGAGGTAAACCACTTGATCGCTCGACATGAATGAGCTGCTGCCCTTGGGTTCGGTAACTCCAACTACCGTGTAGGGTTTAGACCCCACGCGAATGATTCGTCCCAAGGCGTCGCCCTCCGGAAAAAGCTTGCCTGCCACGTCAGACCCTAAAACAGCCACCGATCGTGCTTCGTTTTGGTCCGCAGCAGAAAAAAACCGCCCCTCGGCAATGGTCAGCCCCTGGGTTGCCGGATAATTCGCGTCAGAGGCAGTAACGTTGACGTTGGGATTCGTTTTAAGCCCTTCGTACTGAACCTCCATGGCTCCGGCTACATTGTCGCCAATGCTAGCGACATAGCCCATTTTGGCCATTCGGTCGCGCAGTTCAATTGCCTGTAAAAGCGGAATACTCGGCTGCGGCTTTTCTTTGATTCCGCGCCGCCCAATTTGAATTTGCATTCCCCCTTGCTGTATGGTGAAGGTTGTAGCGCCCATGCTTGAGAACTGCTGGGTGATCGAACCCTCCATGACACTGGTTGCCGTGAGCATGCCCACCAAGGCCGTGATGCCAATGGCAATAATCAGTGCAGTCAGCACCGCCCGAAGCATTTGCGACCTGAGGGACTGAAAAGCGATTCGAACGGCTTCCCTTAAAACGGGGGTGGATAATCGGGCCATAATTACTCAAAGGTAATGGTGCTTGCGTGGACTACATTTTGCACCTTTGCAGCCGAAATGACTAAGATTTATACCGCCCTTCTCCTGCTTGTGTGGGGAGCCCCCTCTGCCTGGGCGCAGTATGTGTATTATGATTTCGCCGATACCACCGTTTCAACCAACCTAGGTTTTGCTGACGTAGACTTCAACAACGACAGCATTGCAGACCTGCGCTTCACCCTGCTGCGCGATACGGGGTCGACGGCTTCGATTTCGGTCGTTTATGTTTCTCCCCTTGACAGTGCCAAGGTTCAGGTTGCGGGCCAAAAGCGCGGACCGTACTACTACTACCCAGACCGTCTTGCTGTTGGGGATTCGATATCGCGCTCCTCGTCTCTTTGGCAGGGCTTTGCAGCGCCGACTTTTCTGGGCTACCTGGACTATCGGTTTGGCGGCCAGCACGACCCCTTTGTGCAGTGGCAGAGCCCCTACAACGACGGTTTTATTGCAGTTCGCCGTAACGTAAACGATACCGTAGTCAACGGATGGGTTCGTGTGGCCATTGCGGCTGACGGCAAGTCCTTCACGCTTAAAGACGCTGGATTTCAGGCCGCCGACGACAGTTTAATGTTTGCCGGCCACCTTTGGATTGGCGCTGGGGAGCTTGAGGCCCCAAATGGATTTACCTGGCGTCAGAGTCCTGAGGCCCTCGTAGTACTGCGCCCCCAAGGCCAAGAACCGCGACCCTTTGCCCTAATCGACGCCTACGGCCGCATCATCTATCGCGGAACCTGGCGCGACGCCGAGGTTTCTCTGCCCTTGTTGGGCCTCCCGACTGCGACCTATTGGTTTGTGAGCGAGGCACCTGGCGGTTCATGGCATTTTGCCCTGAGGACTGGGATTCAGTAATTAGGCCTAACTGCCTCACTGGGGTCCACTTTAAATAGTAAGCCTTGCTGACATACCCGCTATTCTCAGTAATTTTGCTTAGATTTTTGCGATTATGGTATTTGACTTAGACATGGTAACGGAGTTTTACTCCAACTACGCCACCAAGGTGGCAGCAGCGAGGGAATTTTTAGGGCGACCACTTACTCTTAGCGAGAAAATTTTGTACGCTCACCTCTGGGAGGAACTCCCTAAAAAAGCCTTTGAGCGAGGCAATTCCTACGTTGATTTTGCGCCCGATCGCGTTGCCATGCAGGATGCTACGGCCCAGATGGCCCTGCTGCAGTTCATGTCGGCCGGCCGCAAAAAAGTAGCGGTGCCCTCCACGGTGCACTGCGACCACCTAATTCAGGCCCGCGTAGGCGCTACCACAGATCTTCAGGAGTCCATTAACAAATCCAACGAAGTATTTAATTTTCTCGCTTCCGTATCCAATAAATACGGAATCGGATTTTGGAAGCCAGGTGCAGGCATCATACACCAAGTAGTGCTTGAAAACTATGCCTTCCCTGGCGGACTCATGATTGGTACGGATTCCCATACGGTGAACGCAGGCGGACTCGGCATGGTAGCCATCGGAGTCGGCGGTGCCGACGCGGTGGACGTCATGGCAGGAATGCCATGGGAGCTGAAGTTCCCCAAGCTCATCGGTGTCAAGCTCACCGGGCAAATGAACGGTTGGACCTCAGCCAAAGACGTAATCCTAAAGGTTGCCGGAATCCTGACCGTAAAGGGCGGAACTGGTGCCATTATTGAGTACTTCGGCGAGGGTGCCAAAACCATTAGCTGCACGGGCAAGGGTACCATTTGCAACATGGGCGCCGAGGTGGGCGCAACCACTTCGACCTTTGGATACGACGACAGCATGGAGCGCTACCTAAGGGCCACGGGCCGTGCAGAGGTGGCCGAACTGGCCAACGGCCTTCGCGCGGAATTGACCGGCGACGACGAGGTCTACGCCAATCCCCAGCAGTACTTTGACCAGGTTATTGAACTTGACCTGAGCACCTTAGAGCCGCACCTGAACGGACCCTTTACTCCCGATTTAGCCACCCCCATTTCGCAGGTGCGTGCACTCGCAGAAAAGAACGGTTGGCCTATGAACATCGAGGTTGGACTCATCGGTTCCTGCACCAATTCTTCGTACGAAGACATGACCCGAGCGGCGTCCATCGCCCGGCAAGCCAAGGCAAAGAACCTAAGAGTATCCTCGGAGTACACCATTACTCCGGGTTCGGAGCAGGTGCGCTTCACGGCCGAGCGAGACGGATTGCTGGAGGTCTTTGAAGAGATTGGCGGCAAGGTCTTTGCCAATGCCTGCGGCCCCTGCATTGGCCAATGGGCCCGAGAAGGTGCCGACAAGCAAGAGAAAAATACCATCGTGCATTCCTTCAATCGGAACTTTAGCAAGCGCGCCGACGGCAACCCCAACACCCATGCTTTTGTGGGGTCGCCTGAGTTGGTTACGGCCCTGGCAATTGCCGGAAACCTTGGGTTTAATCCGCTCAAGGACTACTTAACCAATACCTTAGGCGAGAAGGTCATGTTCGATGTTCCCTACGGCGAAGAACTCCCAGCAAGGGGTTATGCCGTAGAAGATGCAGGCTACCAAGCACCCGCCGAAGACGGCAGTGCGGTATCGGTAAAGGTCAGTCCCCAAAGCCAGCGCCTTCAGCTTCTCGAGCCATTCCCTGCCTGGACCGGCTCCAATATTTTGGGTGCCAAAGTGCTCATTAAGGCTCAGGGCAAGTGCACCACCGACCATATTTCAATGGCCGGACCTTGGCTTCGCTACCGCGGACACCTTGACAACATTGCCAACAACACCCTCATCGGTGCCCAAAATGCCTTCAACGGCGAAACCAATAAGGTTTTGAACCAGCTCACGGGCGAGTACGGCGAAGTTCCGGCGGTGCAGCGAGCCTACAAGGCGGCAGGTGTTCCCACCCTAGTGGTTGGCGATCACAACTACGGAGAAGGTTCTTCTCGCGAGCATGCGGCCATGCAGCCAAGGCACCTTGGCGTATGCGCGGTACTGGTCAAGAGCTTTGCGCGAATCCACGAAACCAACCTCAAAAAGCAGGGTATGCTCGCGCTGACCTTTGCCAAGGACTCGGACTATGACGCCATTGGAGAACGCGACAGCGTTGACTTTGTTGATTTGACTGACTTTGCTCCGGGCAAGCCTCTGACCCTGGTTTTTGGCCACCAAGACGGCAGCAAAACCACCATTTTGGCCAACCACAGCTACAACGCCCCCCAAATTCTATGGTTTAAGGCGGGTTCTGCGTTGAACATGCTCGAAAAATAGCATTCAACTGGTTTTGACTGAGCTCCGGCTGCGCCACGCGGTCGGAGTTTTTTATTGCCAACCTGCGCGGTCTGCGTCAAAAAGACCTAATTTCGACTCAGTATGCTAAAAGACGCCGCTACCCGAAGAGTGCACCACGGCTGGGCGATGTACGATTGGGCCAATTCGAGCTATTCCTTGGTCATTGGAACGGCAATTTTCCCGATTTACTACGCCGCGGTTATGGAGGCCTCGGGGCGCAGCAGCTACCAGCTCTTTGGATTGGAATTCAGCACTACCGCCGCCTACACCTTCGTCATGGCCGCGGCCTACCTCGTGGTCAGCCTAGTGACACCCTACCTCAGCGCCGTTGCGGAGGTTTCGGGAAGCAAAAAATCCTTCATGCGGCGCTTCATCTACGCCGGCGCAGCGACCTGCTTCGCCATGTACTTTTTTACCGCGGACTTTCCTCTTCTGGGGCTCCTAACCCCCTTCGTAGCCTCTATTTCTTTTGCCGGGAGCCTGGTCTTTTACAACAGCTATTTGCCCGAGATTGCCCAACCGGAAGAGCAGGATGCCCTCAGTGCACGAGCCTTTGCCTTGGGCTATTTTGGCTCAGCGCTCATGCTGATTGTAGCCTTGGTATTCATTCAAAACCCCTCATGGTTTGGTTTAGAGGGTCCAGGGCTAATCACCCGCTTGACCTTTGTGGCCGTCGGAATCTGGTGGCTGGGCTGGGGGGAGTACAGCCTTGCTCGCTTGCCCGAAGGGAAGGCCCTTGGTGACCGCCAAAAAGGATGGGTTAAGGCGTCCTACATTCAGCTTTTTGCGGTAGCCAAGACCTTTCGACAGACCGCCGGCTTGGAGCGTTTTGTGCTTGGATTCTTTTTTGCATCCGCCGGGGTACAAACCGTTATTCTCATCGCCACGCTCTTTGGCAGCCAGGCCTTAAAGCTCGAAACCTCGGCGCTGATTACGACCATTTTGCTCATTCAGTTCGTGGGTATTTTGGGTTCTTGGCTCTTTGCCAAGCTTGGGGGCTTGCTCGGCAACATACGGGCCCTGCTGGTCTCGGGACTGCTTTGGATGCTCATCACCTTTATGGCCTATTTCATCGCCAACGAGCTGCAGTTTTATCTTTTAGGTGCCGGGGTGGGTCTGGTTTTGGGCGGAATTCAATCTTTGGCGCGATCGACCTACAGCCAATTGCTTCCGCCTGCTTCTGAGCACGTAGTCTATTTTAGTTTTTATGACCTGGCCGAGAAGCTTGCCACCGTGCTTGGCATGGTTGCCGTCGGATGGCTTGAAACCCTGACCGGTAGTTTGCGGCTGTCGGCCGTGATGCTGTCGGTCTTTTTTGCCCTTGCCGTCCTTCTTTGGGCCCGCGTACCCTGGAAAGGCATCAAATAAAAGAGTACCTTTGAGGTCAGTGAAAGTGCATGTTTTTTTATTGGTTCTGCTGGCAATGCTGTCAACCTCGAGTTGCTACTACGACAATGCCGAGCAGTTGTATGGCTCAGGCACAAGCTGCGATTCAGTCGCGACATGGACTATTGATGTTCAACCACTAATTCAGTCCCAATGCCTCAGCTGCCATCAGGGTGCTAGCGCAAGCGGCGGACTTGATTTAAGTACCCATTCATTGGTGCAAAATTCCGTTTTGAATGGAACTATGCTCGATCGTATCAACCGCAGTGCGGGCGACCCATTAGCCATGCCACCCGGCGGGTCTCTTTCTGAATGCAGCAAAGCCAAAGTCCGCGTCTGGAAGCGTGCTGGGGCATTACCCAATTAATCCAAACTACTTATGAAGCATCTCTTAACTGCCGCAACCATTGCCTTGTCGCTTGTGGCTTCCGGCCAAAAACTTGTTAGCAAGGACACCTTTGTTCGAATTAATGCTTCAACTCCTGTCGAAGACGTTGACGCGGTTTTAAATAATGGTGTTGGCATACTTAATACGGAGACTAATGAGGCTGTTTGGCAGCTCCAGATGCAGTCGTTCACGTTTAAGCGGGCTTTGATGCAAGAGCACTTCAACGAAAACTATATGGAGTCCGCCCTGCATCCTAAAGCAACCCTTAAGGCAAAGATTGAAGGAGTAGATTGGAAGAAGCCCGCATCCTTTAAAGGCGGAATCAAGGGTCAAATGACCATACACGGTGTAACTAAAGACGTGACCATTCCCGCGGCCATAACGGTTCATGCCGACGGGTCAGTAACTGTAGAGAGTGAGTTTAAAGTCCGCACTACCGACTACGACATTAAAGTCCCAACCATAGTCGTTTCTAAGGTTGCAGAGGTTGTTACGGTGACGGTAAAATCAACACTTAAGGGTGCGTAAGATCTTAGTTTTAGTTGCACTGCTGCCCTTTGCAGGTCTTTGGGCGCAAGACGATTTATTAGCGGATTTAGATGCTATTGCCCCACCGGCAGAAAGGCAGTTTGCCTTTGCAACCTTTAAGGGAACCAAGCTAGTAAATGGAGCTACGGTGGAGATGCCGGGGGCAGGCGTAGGACAGTTTATCATTGGCCACCGTTTTGGGGCAATCAATAACCGGCCTTTGTATAATCTTTTAGGACTTGACGTGGCTCAAATCCGTTTCGAGTATTCCTACAATCCCGTTTCGTGGCTCAATGCAGGCTTTGGCCGTTCCTCGGGTAGCAAGACTTATGATGCATTTACCAAAATTAGGTTGCTCCGTCAATCCAAGGGTGGCAAGGGATTTGATAGCCCTTTCTCTGCTGTTTGGTACTCGTCAATGACCCTGACCACCGTGACCTTCAGC
>JBEEMM010000030.1:0-13204 GCA_041192685.1 Bacteroidota bacterium
TGCATGCTCGGTGTCTTGGTGAATTAGACCGTCCATTCCGCGGTAGCGCCCGTCCGCGTCGCTCCACAGGTTTGGAACACTGAACGCGTGGTAGAGCGCTGTTGCATAAATGCGTTTTTGGGCGTCGGAACCGCCATCGACCTGCGCCCGATCCAATTCCGCTTGCCACAACGTGGTGCTGCGCGCAGCACAGCCCTCAAAATTCCCCGACGAAGCCAGGGTTGCGCGAAGGTTTCGCTGTGCCCCTTGGTCGTCGGTTCCAGAAAAGCCAACCGCCAATTCTGCGCTACGCGAGGGCAACTGAATCCGAACGTGCAGGGAATCCACAATGTCTACCACCGCACCGACCGGCAAGAGTACCGCGAGGTAGGCATGCTGCTCCTTGGCCCAACCTTGGCTGACACGCTTCAAATGAAGTACCGATTCCTCGAGGCGCGCTGAAGCCCGAAGCACCCGATCTCGGTAGTTCAAATCAATCCAGAGTTCGGGGGATTGGTCTTCGGCATACTGGTACCGATGAAACCCTCCACGTTCCGCGGCGGTGCGCTGGCGCGCTCGCTGCTTTTATCGAATGCCACGGGAGAATCCGCAAAGGGTCCGCCCCAGGGCTTGAACAAAAAATCGCCGTAGTCGCCAACGCCAGTACCGCTTAAGTGCGTGTGGCTGAAGCCCCAGACGGTGCTGTCGGTGAAGTGGTATCCGCTGCAGCCGTCCCAGCCCTCGCGGCGCGTATCGGGGCCAATTTGCAGCATTCCAAAGGGCGCCGTGGCGGCGGGGTGGGTGTGTCCGTGCCCCCCAGTTCCAATGAATGGATCAATATGGCTCACAGAAATTTGTGCCAAAGCCGCCTTGGAAAGTCCGGCAAAGGCCAGCAAAAGGAGATGCTTGGTCATGACCCTAAGATAGCCTACTCCCCCAGAAGGTCGGGCCGCCGCTCTCGGGTGCGGCTCAAAGCCTGTTCGCTGCGCCATTGTTCGATGAGGGCAAAGTTCCCTGAGGTCAGCACCTCCGGAACCTTCATGCCGCGAAATTCGGCCGGGCGCGTGTACACCGGCGGCGCCAGTAAATTATCTTGAAAGGAGTCCGTGAGGGCAGAGGTCTCGTCGTTGAGCACGCCTGGAATCAATCGAATCAGCGCATCGGCAATTACGGCTGCGGCCAATTCTCCTCCGCTTAGAACGTAGTCCCCAATGGAAATTTCGTGGGTAATGAGCCTATCGCGCACACGCTGGTCAATCCCTTTGTAGTGTCCGCAAACCAAGAGCAAATTTTTGAACGAAGACATGCGGTTGGCCATGGGCTGGTCCAGGGTTTGCCCGTCAGGGGAGGTGTAGACCACGGCATCGTAGTCGCGCTCGGCCAAAAGACCCTCAATGCATTCAAAAAGCGGCTCAGCCTTGATTACCATTCCGGCGCCGCCACCAAATGCGTAGTCGTCGACCTGCTTGTGCTTGCCGCTGCCAAATTCGCGGAGGTCGTGCAAATGAACCTCGACCAGGCCCTTGGTTTGTGCTCGTTTTAGTATCGAAGCTTCAAATGGGCTGCGAATCAGCTCAGGCAGAAGCGTTACAATATCAATTCGCACCGCTTAGGCAAGTCCGATTTCGACCAAGCGCTCGTGCAGGTACGCGCCCGCAGTGATGTCGCTGAATGCCTTTGGGCGCTCATCGCTGATGCAGTGCTCGAGGCAATTCAGGGGCATGTCCTCTTTGGGGTGTACAAAAAATGGCATAGAATAGCGCGGCAGATGACGCTTTTCTGCCGTCGGATTCACTACTCGGTGGGTCGTGCTCGACAGCATTCCGTTGGTCAGTCGCTGCAGCATATCGCCCACATTGATTACCAGGGCGTCGTTGGTCACGTGAATCGGAACCCATTTCTGCTCAGAAACTACTTCTAGTCCCTCTGCGGATGCACCCATGAGCAGGGTAATTAGGTTGATGTCTTCGTGCGCGGCAGCCCGAATTCCGTCTTCGGGAAGTGCTGGTTGGGCAGGGTAGTGTATGGCTCTAAAGATCGAATGACCCGAGGCTAAGGGTTCGCTAAAGAATTCACGGTCCAGTCCTATGTGCAGGGCCACTGCCTTCATGAGTTCGTTGCCTATGGATTCCAATTTGCGGTAGGACTCGCTAATTACTTCGTCAAGTCCTTGAACCTGTGTGCCGACCAAAAGGTTGGGCATGAGTCCACGTTCTGCCGCATTCATCGGTCCCCATTGGTAGAATTCCTTGAGGTCAGCCGACGTTTCGCCCTTGGCATGCTCCACTTTGAAGGGAGTAAATCCGCGCTGTCCCTTGGCGCCATGCTTTACAAAGGTGTTTTTAGTTGGCTCAGGAAGCTCAAAGAATTGCTGCACGGCCAAGTAGAGGTTTTCTCGCTCTTGGGTAGTAAATCCGTGGTCTACAATAGCGGCGAATCCGAGGCTGCGGAATGCCTGACCAAGGGACTCCGAAAAGGCAATTTGGTCCGCTGGACTGCCTTGAGTCCATTGGCTTAGCGAAAGGGTTGGAAGTTGCATAAATCAAAGATAGGACTCGCCGTTCCTTTGCACTATGAAACACAAACCAAGTCTTGAACTCTACCGTTCCCTGTTTCTCCCTCGCGCCGTCGAGGAGCGCATGCTGATAGCCCTGCGTCAGGGTCGTATTTCTAAGTGGTTCTCTAGCTACGGTCAAGAGGCTGTTAGCGTCGGCACCACCCTGGCAATGCACGAAGACGAATGGATTTGCACGATGCATCGAAACCTTGGGGTCTTTACGGCGCGGAACCTGCCTTTGGTCAAGCTTTTTGCTCAGTTCCAGGGACGGGTAAGTGGCTACACCAAGGGCCGCGATCGTTCCTTTCATTTTGGGACCCGTGAGCACCGAATTTTTGGCATGATTTCACACCTCGGCGCACAGCTTGGCGTAGCCGACGGCCTTGCCCTTGCGCGGAGCATTCGCGGAGAAGGCAAATGCGTCCTGGTTTTTACCGGCGATGGCGGTGCCTCCGAAGGTGATTTTCATGAGGCTTTGAACGTGGCTGCCGTTTGGAAACTGCCGGTGTTAATAGTAGTTGAAAACAACCAATGGGGCCTGTCCACTCCGTCTCGGGAGCAGTTTGTTTTTGATTCGTTCGCCGTCAAGGGTCCGGCCTATGGAATGGAGTCGCATTCCATTGATGGGAACGACCTTGATCTGGTCCTCAAAACATCGCGCGAACTGACGCAATCCATCAGAGAAAATCCACGTCCAATTTTGCTGGAGTGCATGACCTTTAGGGTGCGCGGCCACGAAGAGGCTTCTGGAACGAAATACTACCCCGAAGGCCTGATTGAGTCTTGGCAATCCAAGGATCCCATTCTGCGCTACCGAAGCAGCATTATAAAGGCATCGGTGGCTTCAGAAGAAGAGGTTAAGGCGCTCGAAGAAGAGCTCGCTGCGCAGGTTTTGGAGTCGCTTAATTTGGCCCTCGAGGAACCTAAACCGCACTACGACGAGCAGACTGAACTTGCGGACGTGTATGCTCCGGTTGACTCCGAGCCTAGCCATGAGGTTGCCCCTGAATCAAGCCGAAGGCTACGGCTTATTGACGCCATCAATGAGGCCTTGGGTCAGGCCCTAGAGCGGCACGATAATTTGGTCTTCATGGGCCAAGATATTGCAGAATACGGCGGTGTTTTTAAGGCAACTGACGGCTTGCTGGAGCGATTTGGATCGGCTCGAATTCGCAATACTCCGCTCTGCGAATCGGCTATTGTCGGAGCTGGAGTGGGCTTGTCGGTTGAGGGCTTTAAGTCCATGGTCGAAATGCAGTTCAGCGATTTTGTGACCGAGGCCATGACGCAGATTTGCAACCAAGCAGCCAAACTTCACTACCGCTGGGGTCAGTCGGTTGATATGGTTATTCGCATGCCCACGGGAGCTGGCATGGCCGCAGGGCCGTTCCACAGCCAGTCTACGGAGGCTTGGTTTGCTCGAGTTCCGGGACTCAAGGTGGTCTATCCTTCAACACCTGCCCAAGCAAAGGGCCTGCTGCTTCGTGCCTTTGAAGACCCTAATCCCGTCTTGTTTTTTGAACACAAAAACCTTTATCGCTCCTTTGAAGAAGAAGTTCCTCAGGAATACTATACCCTGCCATTGGACCGCGCGGTGCTTGTTAAGCCCGGCGAAGATCTCACGGTAATTGCCTACGGTTCCGCTGTTCACTGGGTTCAGGATTGGATGCAAGCAAATCCAGGTACCTCGATAGAACTCATTGATTTGGTTTCATTGCGCCCGGTGGACTGGAATACCTTAGAAAAGTCCGTGCGCAAAACAAACCGATGCTTGGTGGTGCAAGAAGATACATTTTTAGGCAGCATAGGTAGCTCTATTGCGTCCGAAATTCAGCAGCTCTGTTTCGCCGTCTTGGATGCGCCAGTATCGGTGCTGTCAAGTTCTGATACGCCGATTCCTTTTGCTGCGGAACTTGAGCGGGGTTTTTTGCCGCAGGAACGACTTAATTCAGCAATTCAGAGTATTCTGAATTATTAGTGAATTCATGATTTGTTTTTGCCCATTAGTTGGCATTATATTTGCCTAAATTAATACACAATTTAAACAATTTTTTAGCATGACCCCATCACAGCTCGTTCAGCACTTTCGCGACAACCAAAACGGCAACAAAACCCTGAAGACTACGTTTCGCAATCAGTTCCTAGGTAAGTTTGATTTTGAGGAACTAGAAGGCCTTATCATCTCTTGCGAGAAGGAGATTGAGAAGCGTGCTCAAGTTGAAATTGACCACCACATTGCTTGGCTAGAAGCCCAAGGCTACACGGTAACGAAGTAGTAGTTAACTACGTATTTGAAAAGGAGGCTCACGAGCCTCCTTTTTTGTTGCATTAAAGTCTTGAAGTACCCTGGTGCGATTTGCGGGACTAGGAACCTACCCTAAAAGCAAGAAGCCGCACATTGGCGGCTTCTTTCGGGTGGGCGAACAGGGATTCGAACCCCGGACCCTCTGCGTGTAAAGCAGATGCTCTGAACCAGCTGAGCTATTCGCCCGATTTTGGTTTGCAAATATACTTCAAAATTGGCTTTGCCAAGGGCCTAGGGCAGAAATTCGGGACCAGATCGGAATATGATATGGCAGTTATCGCGCCCAACCACATACCACGCGCTTGCGACCACGGTCCCTGTGGAATCCAATACCGTAGTGCGCAGGCTGTCTCCCTCTGCACTAAGCGACTTCATGTGGGAGTCGTCTACTACTGCAAAATATGCCTCGTAGCCCTTGTCTAAGGCCGTAAGGGTATCTCCCGTACGCTCATTTACAGCGTATACGGAATCAGGCAGACTGGCTCCAGTCCATTGAAAACCAACACTCCGGAATTCTTCGGTACAGAATACTCCTTCTTCGCAGCTGGAGACAATGAGGCCAGTGGCCAAAATAGAGGCGGTGTAAATGTTCATAACCTTAGGATGCACGATTTACTCTCGAAGTTGCATCGTCAATCATTTCTGGGCATCCGAAAAATCGAGCGAAGCGCTGTTCACGCAGTACCGAAGTTTGGTCGCAGTCGGACCATCGTTGAATACATGGCCTAGGTGGCCTCCGCATTTTTTGCATAAAATCTCAGTACGGACCGTTCCATGACTGTAGTCCGGCTTCTCAATTACGTTGGATTCCGGACCCTGTTGGTCAAAGCTTGGCCATCCGCAGTGGGCGTCAAATTTGCGGTCGCTGATAAAAAGTGAGGCGCCACAGCCTGCGCAGGTATAGGTTCCGGGCTCAAAATGCTTGTCGAACTTGCCGGTACCAGGGTACTCCGTCCCTTTCTGGCGGAGAATTTTAAATTGTTCTGGAGTAAGGATGGATCGCCATTCGGCGTCGGTCCGTTCCACAGTAAAGGCTGTATTGCTCATTTTAGTAGGGGTATTTTGGCAAGAAGCCATGGTTCCAAAACCTAATATTGCCAAAAGCAGACCAAAGATTCTCATGGGAATCACTACTGCAATAGTTAGACCAAAAAAGTGCCCTGGACTGGACTCGAACCAGCACAAGCATAGCTCACCACCCCCTCAAGGTGGCGTGTCTACCAATTTCACCACCAGGGCGACACTTTAATGATCAAGAACGTTTTAGTGACTCGACTGGGATTCGAACCCAGGACCCATACATTAAAAGTGTATTGCTCTACCAGCTGAGCTATCGAGTCGTTTCGCTAACGAGGCTGCAAATATAGTTCAATTGCGCAAAAACAGAGGGCCTGCACCTAGATTTGTAATCACTAATGAACACCTGGTATTTGTGGGGCTACATGGGCTCGGGAAAATCGTCCGTCGGGCGGGCAGTTGCCCAAAATTTAAATCTGGAATTCAAGGATTTAGATAAGATAATCATCGAAGAATCGGGCATGAGTATTTCAGATTTCATCCGCGATCGTGGGGAGTTGGCCTTTCGCAAGCTGGAGCGTCAACTGCTCCTGGAGAATGAAGACTTCAATGGAATATTCTCCTGCGGAGGCGGAACTCCCTGCTACTACGACAATGCCGAGTGGATGGTTTCTAAGGGGCAAGCCGTCTATCTCAGGGCCTCCCCAAGCTGGCTGCACCATCGCTTGGCTTCAAGCCGAACTCGGGGTATAAAGCGTCCGCAACTAACGGGCGTTGCAGACCAGGATTTATCGGAATTTATTGCAAAGCACCTTTTTGAGCGCCAGCATTTCTATCAAATGGCGCAGCATAAAATTGCGGTGGACCAGAATTCGAAAGAGCAGGTTATCGAGAACCTGGAGCGCTTAATCAAACCAAATAGGTAGCGCTCGGACTGTTCCAATCGACCTCAACGCGCTCGTGCAGCCCAGTGCTCAGCGAAATTCCTTTGATGTCAGCCTTAACCGGGAAGCGTTTGTGATTGCGATCCACAAGTACCACGGTTGTAATTCGTCCCATGGACGCTGTCAGAAAGTAGGACAGGGCATAGAGCAGGGTTGCGCCAGAATTCAAAACGTCATCCACGACGACCACATGGGCGCCTTCTAGGCTTGATGCCGATGCGGAGGCTCGTGTTCCCTCCATGGTAGGCTGTCTTTTATTGACTTCGATTTCAATAAGTTCAGCGTCTACATGAGGCTTCAAATGCGTTTGGATTCGCTCTGCCAGACTGTAGCCTGAATTGCGGACCCCTGCAAGGACCAGTCGTTCTCCTTCGCGGTGGCGTTCCAGTACCTGCCAAGCCATGCGTTCCACGGTCCGCGCCATGCGGTGGTCGTCCAAAATGAGCGTGCGTTCTCCCATGGAATAAATTTATGCTTCGCTAGCGGACTTTGCGCGCAACAGCACCACCGATTCTACGTGAAAGGTTTGCGGAAACATATCAACACCCTGAACGGTCGCTACCTCGTAGGCCTCTGAGAGCATCTGAATGTCGCGCGCTTGGGTGGAGGGATTACAGCTGACGTACACGAGTTTTGGGGCTTTAATTCGAACGAGTTCTGCTACCACAGCGGGGTGCATGCCTTCGCGGGGCGGATCAACCACCACCACGTCGGGACTACCATGGCGGGCTACAAATTCCGCGGTAAAGATTCGGCGCATGTCACCAACCTCGAAGGTGGCATTGGAAATTCCGTTCCGTTCTGCGTTCCGCACGGCTGCATCGACGGCTTCGCGCACGCTTTCAATTCCCACTACTTTGCCTGCGATTTGTGCCATAAACAAGGCGATGGTTCCGGTCCCGGTGTAAAGGTCATAAACGGTTTCTCCGCCCTTGAGCCCAGCTGCAGTCAATGCCACCGAGTAGAGTCGATGGGCCTGAAGCGGGTTGGTCTGGTAAAACGACTTGGGGCTAATCAAAAACTTAAGGGCCCGTCCGCCTTCGAGTGCGGGTTCCATTTCTTCTTCGAGTGACTCCACGCCATAGAACAGATTCAAGTCCACGTCGTACATGGAATCGTTGACCTTCTCGTTCAAGCCCCAATAAAGGCTCACGAGGCGATCAAACTTCTCCGTGATGCGGTGCATCATGGTAAATCCGTCGGGCCCTGGGTGCTCGCCCCACTGAATAATCATCATCCAATCGCCCGCTTGGTTGCTCCGGAGCATGGCCACGCGCAGCGCGCCTACCTTGGCACGGGGCTGCCAAAAGCTAATACCCAATGCGAGGGCTTCATCGCGGACTGCATTGCGGATTTGGTTTCCGTAGTCGGGAATGAGGTGGCAGTCCTGCACGTCCAAGATCTTATCCCAGAAGCCCGGTACGTGAAAGCCTAGGCCCGATTCGCTTGCTGCATCGGGATTGGCCTCGAGCTCAGCGCGGGTTCTCCATCGGTTGTTGGTGAAGCTGAATTCCGTTTTGTTGCGGTACCGAAAGGGCTCGGGTGCAGGAATAAAAGGGTGCCAGACCACGCCGTCGCGCGGAACAGACCCCACGCGAACCAACTGCTCCTCGACCTCTGCGGCCTTGAATTCCGCTTGGCTTGGGTACCCAAGGTGCTGCCAAGGGCATCCGCCGCAGGATTCGGTATGCTTGCACGAGGGTTCCACGCGCAGCGGGGACGGGCTTACCACCCGGTCCACGCGCCCTTCGAAGTAGCTCTTTTTGCCCTTGATTACGCGAACGTCAACTACGTCACCTGGAGCTGCACCGCGAATTAATACTGTTTTGCCGTCGTCGGTCTTGCCCACGGCTACTCCACGCCCTCCGGCGCGGTCTACCTTAATGTTTTCTAGAATCACAGGGTAAAGGTAGGGGACTATCTTTGGGTAAATCCTTGCATCATGAAGCCCCACGACTACATCTCCCTGGAAGACCGCTACGGTGCCCATAACTACCATCCTCTGCCGGTGGTTCTTCAGCGCGGAGTTGGGCCCTACGTATGGGACGTCGAAGGCAAGAGGTATTTCGACTTTTTGAGTGCATACAGTGCGGTAAATCAAGGGCATAGCCATCCTCGTATCATTGAGGCTCTAGTGGATCAAGCCAAAACCCTCGCCCTAACGTCTAGGGCCTTTCACAACGACCAACTTGGGGCCATGGAGGAGGCAATGGCTACCCGATTTGGCTACGACAAGGTTTTGGCGATGAATTCTGGGGCAGAAGCGGTCGAGACCGCCCTTAAGCTCGCCCGCCGCTGGGCCTACGACGTCAAAGGGGTAGCGCCCGACCAAGCCCTAATTCTTGTGGCCCAGCAGAACTTTCACGGCCGTACGTCAACTATTGCCTCCTTCTCGAGCGATCCCGATTCTTATGGTGGATTCGGTCCTGCCATGCCCGGATTTCAAATAATTCCCTACAACGACCTTCTCGCCTTGGAGCAGGCCCTTGCCAATCCCAACGTGGCTGCCTTTTTGGTAGAACCCATTCAGGGCGAAGCGGGGGTTAATATGCCCTCAGACGACTACATGGCCGGGGTTGCGGCCCTCTGTCGGTCAAAAAAGGTGCTTTTTATGGCCGACGAAATACAGACAGGCATCGGCAGAACCGGATCTTGGCTGGCCACCTGCGGCAGCTGCGGCTGTACCGGCGGGCGTTGTGAGCGAGACCCTAAAACCTATGTGCGTCCCGACGTACTCATACTAGGCAAAGCTCTTTCGGGCGGAGTCTACCCAATTTCAGCGGTCCTGGCCGACGACGCAGTAATGCTTACCATCAAGCCGGGCCAGCACGGATCCACCTTCGGAGGCAATCCCATTGCGGCCAGAGTAGCCCAAGCGGCACTTCAAGTAGTTGAAGACGAAATGCTTATGCAGCGTGCACGCCGCCAGGGAGCGCATTTTAGGGCGACCTTAGAACGGGAGTTTGCATCCAATCCATTGGTAGTCAAGGTTCGCGGTCGCGGACTCCTGAACGCGGTGGTCATCAACACCCCCGAAGATTCTGATTTGGCCTGGAACATCTGCTTGGCCCTAGCAGCCAACGGGGTACTCGCCAAGCCAACGCACGGAAGCATCATTCGCTTTGCTCCGCCATTGATTCTCACCGACGCAGAGATGGACGATGCCCTGTCTCGCATCGTTAGGACGGTGAATGAATTCCAGTAAATAGGGGCTTCAGTAGCCTCAGCAATTGGCCGAGGTTGTTCTCAGTCCTTAGGGGGCCAAGTCGCAATCCAGTCTTGGTACATCCCGTTAAAACTCTTGTGAACGCTTTCTAAAAATTCCGGACTAACCGTAGCCCAAACGGCTGCAGGGCTTGGGAAGCGGTCGATGGGGTAGCGGTAGGATTGCTTCATCGGACCCGCCTCGATTTCAACCAGGTAGTTCGTGCCAAAATGAAAGAGTTGGATGCGAAAGGTCGGGTGGGGTAGTTGGTCTACAACGCGCATGATGAATGGTTAAAAGTCCGCCCGAAGACTAAGATTTATTAGTCTGTTTGTGAGGTAGTTGGGCACAGCATATTGGCTGGCGGTACTGATGTCCATTACCCAAAAATAACTCGCCGTATTGCGGATTTCCAGAAGATTATAGGCCTCCAGCGCGATTCGGGGATGGATTCCGCGCCAAGCGGGCAAAACACGTTCAAAGCCTAGGTCCATCCGGCGGTAGGGCGGGGCTTTGAAGGGTTTAGGGTTTTCAAGGGGCAGTCCAAAGGGGAATCCGCCCGTAACGTTGGCCACTAAATAGACCCTGTTATTGGGTTGACCAGGGAGGTGGTCTTCTATGCGCATGCTGAAGGCGAATCGATAGTCGGTTCCGCGCCGTTGCCAACCCTCATCGAACTGTTCGCGGGCCCTGAAAAGCGACAGCGATACCCAAGATTCGGCGTCGCCAACCCAAGTGCTGTGCAGTTGCTGGTCCAGTCCATAAATGATGGCTCTCCCGGGCTGGGTTCCGAGGTAGCGAATTCGCATGCCGTCTTGCTCGAAGGCAAATGCCCGATCCTGGTACTTGAGGTAGGCTTCAATTTGGTACATCCACGGTCTGCCTAGTCGCGTACCGTAAAGCTTGGTTCCAGCAATTAAATGCCAGGCGTGCTGCATACGGGCGTCGGTTTCGAGCCCGTTAGCCGTCCAGTTGCGGAGTTCGCGCACCGTTGCGGTTTGCGCGTAGCTTCCCGCGTTGAGGTAGGCGAGCCAAGTGCTTTGGCCAGTGGGGCTTAGGGAAAGCGAGGCCCTTGGGCTCCATCGCCACTCCTCCGAGCGGCTGTCGCGCAGTATTCTCTGGCCAAATCGCAGATGAACCGTTCGATCAGGGCCAACCCAGTTCTTACTCCAGGTCATCGATGCCCAATTTTTCACGTTGTTTAGGAGTCCGGCGCTTTGAAGTACCGAATACAATTCCAAGGTGGAGTCCGCAGTATAGGATGTGTCGTTCGGTCCAATGGCGACTATCGTAGGCTGGTGCATTAGGCTGTAGCCGGCAGAGTCGAGATTGATCCATTCCTGCACTCGATCCTGGGCAAACTGCATGCGCTGGCCAATGGTCCAGTTGAGCTGCGCGGACTCGCTAAGGATGTGGCTCCCGCGCAGGGCGGTGTGCAGGTCTCGCACCCAGAGGTCATTGCGGGCATAGCGCTGAAAGCCTCCACTGCCGCGCAGGTAACTGATTTCGCCAAACTGGTCTGAACCCATGTTGCTGTTGACGTCGCCTAGTCGGTAGGCGGACTCGATGTCGGAATGCTCTACTTCCAAGGCCTGAGAAAGGCTGGCCTCGGCATCGATGACGCTTCGCTGGCCGAAGGCCCGACGCGTTCTCCACCCAGCAAACCCATTTTGAAATCCATAGTATTCCGTACCGGCCATGGCAACCTGGAGCCGGAGCACCTGAGTAACGGTTCCGAATTCTGTGGTTCTGCTCTCGGGGGAGAGGCGGAATCCGTTTTGCTGCACAATGCCCAAAAATTCGTGGTGCCAAGCGCCATGGCGGCCGGACCAAACCACCTGTGCGTCGCGGGAGTCCGCCCTAAAGTCGCCAAACACGTCGCCGGTTCGGGCAAAAAGCACATTGCTTCGGTACCGAATGCCGATGCCAAGGTTGCCCTGCCAGACGGTTGCTCCGCCCGAAAAACCCCCGAGCCTAACCCGCGCGCGGGACGAATCAACCCTTCGGTAGTTCACCTCAAGGGCAGAGGCGAGTTTGTCGCCCAATTCGGCGTTAAATCCGCCTGCGGTAAAGGTCAAGGACGATACAAGGTCTGGGTTGAGCACGCTAAGGCCTTCTTGCTGCCCCGACCGGGCAAGCTGGGGGCGGTAGAGTTCAAAACCGTTAATGTAGACGAGGTTCTCGTCGTAGGTGCCCCCTCGCACGCTGTACTGGCTGCTGAGCTCGTCGCTGGCCACTACGCCGGGGAGGGTGCGCAAAAGCGACTCTACGGAGCCTGTGGCGGTACCAAGGCCTCCCAAAGTAGCGGACTTTAATCGAACTTCACTGGTCTGAGCACGAACGCGTTCTCCGGTAACCGTCGCCTCCTGCAGCAGGGTTTTGCGCGGAGTGCTGTCCTGGAGGGCCGCTAACAGCAGGGCGGCGGCAAGTGCACTCAAGAGTTAGCGCTTTTTGAGCGATTCAAAAAACTGCGCCCAAGCAAAGGGGTTGCTCAAGCGCCCAAGAATGGCGCTCGCTCCGCTGTTGCCGTAGAACCGGCCTGCGTTGTAAAGCTGCTGCTCTTGGGCCTGAATGATGTATCGTTGCATCTCGTTGGAACTCATGCCCATCTGCGAAGCTTTCTCCTTAAGTGCCTGTATGGCAAGATTTTGAAGAGCAACGTCGCGTTCTGTAGTTTCGATTTTCATGCGCAGAAGCTCGCGATTGAGGTCTTCGGGGCGGGGCCAGGGGTAGAGCGTCACCTCGTCGAGTTCGACGCTGTTCCAACGCATGTACACGGTGGCGAGGTAGCTTGTGCCATTAAGGGAGTCCGATACCCAAAGTCGCTCATCCTCAAAGCCCAAGCGTCTGAAACGGATGCTGTCTCCCGGCACCGCCGTGATGCTAAAGAAACCGTCGTCTCCCGAAGTGGTCGTAGTCGACCGACCGCTAATCCAAAGCCTGGCATTGGGTATAGTTTGCAGGCTTGTGTCGCTGGTTAGAAGGATGCCACTGACCTGCACTACGTTCTGCGCCCCTGCGGCGAGCGTCAAAAGTGCACATGCTAGGGCCAAATAATGCTTCATAATTCGGTAGTAAAGTTAGTGAGGTTGCCTACCTCGTCCCGAACCCTTACCACAAGGTTGCCCTTGGTGCTGCCGGCGTCGGCATACATGGAGTTGGATTTTAGGTCCAAATGCCCCCAGATCCATTTTCCA
>JBEEMM010000031.1:0-12649 GCA_041192685.1 Bacteroidota bacterium
GTTGCTCGAATTATTGACCGCCGAATGAACATTGGCGGGGAACACCGGCAAATTGTCGCTGCCTCCGCAGCCCGCGCAGATGGCCTGGTGAATCACTCCATTGGGGTCAAAGCGCGAGGTTCCGCCGTCTACGTGCTCATCCACGGGACCGACCCCTCCAAAGTAGGAGGCGTAGGCCGGATTGCCTCTGCGGTCCAGAACCAAAAAATAAAAATCGCGTCCGTCGGTAGTGGATTGAAAGGCGTTGGGACTGGTGAACAGGCCGGTTATGGTGCCGCCATTGAGGCCGCCAAACCAGCCCGAAAAATAGGCAGAGCCGCAGTCGTCAACCTGCAGGGCTGTGGGTGAAATACGTCGGTTGAGCTGGCCGTTGCCCACATACTGGCTGCGGTAAATGCTGTCTCCTTGGGCTGAAATCCAAACCAAAATTTGGGTAGAATTAAGGTTTTGCCAGAGCCCGGGGCTCGGGGCCAAGGGACCCGTGTAGGCGCCGAGGCCCGTGCAGTTTGTGCCAAGCCCGAGCGAAAGAAGTACGGCACCAGAATCTCCCACGGCAGCATAGGCACCCACTGGATTTTGAGCCATTAAAAATCCATAGGACGTGCAGAACTGCGGCTCGAGGTAGGTCTCGGACTCCTTTTGCCCGGTTTGCGGGTTAAAAAGTGCATAATAGGGCTGCGACTGGCCGCTGGGGCTGGTCCAAACGCCGTTGCCAGAAAGCGTTCCCATGCCTTGGGTCCAGCCGAGGACTGCAAGCCGAGGGCCTTGCGCGGTGGGCGCAGAAATGAGGGAAGTAAGGCCGTCTAAATTGGGTCCGCCGACGTAGGTGGCCCAGCGGAGGCTGTCTAAATTGGGGCTGAAGTGAGCGAGAAGTCCGTCAATGGACCCGTCACGAGAGGTGTCCAGGGGCCAGGTGGCCATGGCGCGAGACCGCGACGCAGTGGCAATCCAAATTCCGGTCTGGTCAGCCCAAATATCTCCACGGGCCTCGTCGCCGTAGTGGGGCATGTCTATGTCTTGCAGGCCGTCGTACCCCAGTCGTCCGTAGTAGGTGGAGGCCTTCAACTGCGCACCCGTTGAATCGATGCGGACCAGGACCAGGTCGGTGGCCGAGGTATAGACAACCCCTCCCCCGTTCATGGAGCCACTGCCCACAGCAAGGGCCAAGGTCGTGTCGTAGGCGTTGCCCGAGACGGGAAAGTCGATGGAATTGGTAATTCCCTTAATCAAGAGGTCTCCGTTGGGTGCAACGCGCAGGGAATGAGGCTGTTCCTGACCCGATCCACCCAAATAGGTCGAAGAAATAACTCCGGTTCCCGTAGCGTTAAACAGCATGAAGACCATGTCGACTCCCCCTCCCCCAAAGTTGGGCTGAACTCCGTTCTGCGTAGGGAACTGGTTGGCAAAAGACACACCCCCGAGCCAGGTGCGGCCCTGCAGGTCGTAGGTCGCAGTATAGCCGAAGTTGTCGCTCAGGGAGCCACTGAAGCTGCTGAATACGTAGGTCGGATCAATTCGCTGGGCTCCCGGGGCCTTGAATCCCCAGTTTTCACCCGATTGCTGCCACTGCACCGGGACCGGGCTTCCGTCGCGGGCATAGGCCACCGGCGCCCAAAGTTCCGCCACTCCAGCGGGGGTTTGCAGTTCAAGGACCTCCGGATGCCGCCTTTGCCTGCGGCCGGCGCATCCTTCAAAATGGAGCAGAATCGGCGACAGGTCCTCGCCCTGCCACCAGGTCTTCAGGCGCCCTCCCTCGACGCGAAGCTCGAGGTCAACACCCGGGTAAATGCCCCGAAGCCAGGCCTGCGAACTGCCCCTGACGGCGACCAGGGGCTTGCGCCCTAAGGCAAAGGCCGTAGGAGGGCCGCTTCCCTGGATTTCAAGCTGTCCACCGCTGGAATTCAAATAGCGCTCGGTCCATACGACCACGCTGTCGCCCTCGCCAGGCATGCGCGCCACAAAGCGAAGTCCGTCGGCAAGAATCCAGACGCGAGCGGCGTCTACGTTGACCATGGCAAGCACCTCGCTAGGCCACTGACCCTCATTGGGGAGAATCAGGGCTTCGGGCTTGGATAGGACCTGCGCCTGCATCCCGCCGATTCCCATCAAGGACAGCAACCAAAGAGCGAAGAGTCGAGTCATTGAGCCTAAGGTACAAACGCTCCCGACCAGGGCGGTGCTCCCTGCCCCAACGATGTCTTACTAAAGTCCGTCGTCGTTAAAGTCAGCCGACGCCTGCCCGTCTGACATGAGGTAGGCCTTGAGGAAGGCATCAATTTCGCCCTCCAGTACCGAATCAGGGTCGCTGGTCTCGACCCCAGTGCGCACGTCCTTAACCAATTTATAGGGATGCAGCACGTAGTTGCGAATTTGCGAACCCCACTCAATCTTCTTTTTGCCCGCCTCAATAATGGTGCGTTTCGCATTGCGCTCCTCAATCACCTGCTCGTAGAGGCGTGATTTGAGCAGCTGAATCGCCTTCTCTTTATTTTGAAGCTGCGACCGCGTCTCGGTGTTTTCAATGACAATACCCGAGGGTTTGTGGCGGAGTCGCACTCCCGTCTCGACCTTGTTGACGTTCTGGCCGCCCGCCCCACTGGAGCGGAACGTGTCCCAGTCAATATCGGCCAGATTTACCTGAATGTCAATGGTATCGTCCACCAGCGGGTAGACGTATACGCTTACGAAGGACGTATGGCGGCGTGCGTTGGAATCAAAGGGACTAATGCGGACGAGCCGATGGACTCCGTTCTCTCCCTTGAGGTAGCCAAACACAAACTCGCCTTCGATTTCGAGGGTAACTGTTTTTACTCCAGCGACTTCGCCTTCTTGAAAGTTTAATTCGCGCACCTTGTGGCCGTTGCGCTCGGCCCAGCGCAGGTACATGCGCATGAGCATACCCGCCCAATCGCAGGACTCGGTACCGCCCGCTCCCGCCGTTACCTGGAGCACGGCACTCATCTTGTCTTCTTCGCCGCTGAGCATGTTCCTGAACTCCAGGGTGCTCAACTGCGCCTCAAGCTGAGCGACTGCCGTGTCTACCTCAGACTCTTCAATCACGCCCTCGCGGTAAAACTCTACCGAGGTCTCGACTTCGCCAAACTGCGCTTGAACGGCCTCGTAGCCCTGAATCCAGTACTTCAGTTCGCGGATTTTGCGCATGGTCAGTTCGGCCTTCTTGGCGTCGTCCCAAAAATTCGGATTTCCGGTTTTCTCCTCTTCGTTGGCGACGGTAATGCGCTTTTCTTCGAGGCGCAGGTAGCCTTTCAGGTACTCGATGCGTTGATAGTATTCCTTAATTTTTTCGGGCGAAATCATGGCGGCAAAAGTACGCCACCCCCTACCTTCGAACCTATGAATGCAGCGACTGCGGATTTCCGCTCCGATACCGTAACCCGCCCCACCGAGGCCATGCTCCGGGCCATGGCCGCAGCCCCTGTTGGCGACGACGTCCTGGGCGACGACCCCACCGTTTTGCGGCTCGAGGCCATCCTCGCCGAACGCTTTGGCCTGGAGTCCGGTCTTTTTTGCCCTTCGGGGACCATGACCAACCAAATCTCGGTCAAGGTGCATACCCAACCGGGCGATGAGGTAATCTGCAGTAAGTTGGCCCACGTTTACAACTACGAGGGCGGAGGCCTTGCATTCAACAGTGGGGTTCAGGTGCGCGTGGGGGGCGACGACTACGGGCGACTTTCTGCCGCGCAGGCCGAACTGCTGCTTCAGCCCATGGACAATGTGCATGCGGCCCCTACCCGACTGGTCGTTGCAGAGAACACTTCCAACAAAGGCGGCGGAACCACCATTGGGCTAGACGCACTGCGCGAGCTCGGCGGATTTGCCAGGCTCCATCATCTTGGCTACCATCTTGACGGAGCGCGCCTCTTCAATGCCCTTGTCGCCGACCGGGAGCAAGCCAGCGACTACGGCCAAGTCTTTGACTCCATTTCTATTTGCCTGTCTAAGGGTCTTGGTGCACCCGTGGGTTCGGTTCTTCTGGGTTCGCGCGACTTTATTAATCAGGCCCGTCGCATTCGCAAGCGACTGGGCGGAGGCATGCGCCAAGCCGGCTACCTCGCAGCAGCCGGAATTTATGCCCTGGACCACCATGTAGAACGCTTGAGCGAAGACCACGCGCGCGCCGCGGATCTGGCAAAGCATGTTTCGAACCTTCCCTACGTCGAAGCCCTCAAGCCCGCCGACACCAACATGGTCCTATTTAGATTGAAGGCAGGTCTTGATCCGCAGGAGCTTTTGGCCCATCTAGACGCCCAGGGAATCCGCCTCATGGCCATGGACCCCTTTTGGCTGAGGGCCGTGCTTCACTACGACGTGGGCGACCAGGAAGTTAGCCGTCTTAAAGAGGCCCTGAGCACCTGGAAGGCCTAGTCTTCGCCCGCCATAGCAGCCTTAGCCGCGGCAAGATCGTAGCCTTTGCGCAGGCACCAGGCAATCCATTGCTGATCGTCCGGGTACTTGCTGCGCTGCCTGCTTAAGTAGGTCCGCACCTCTTCGTCGTTGAGTTCACTCATTCCCAGGGCGATGCATGCAGAAGAAACCCTCTTGGCTTGAAGTCCTTGAATAATTTTGCGCGGACCCCATCCTTTGATGCGGAATTTACCCCTGGCAAAGGCCCTGGCAAATCGCTCCTCGCTTAAAAAGTCGCCAGAAATGAGTTCAGAAACCAACTCCGCTTGCGCCTCTGGAACGATTCCCATGCTGCGCAAACGCTCCTGAACTTCGCTTTGGCAGCGCTCCTGAAAGGCGCAGTACCGATGTATCGCTTGGCGAGCGGCATCAATAGTGTAGGTTTTGGTTCGTGAAAATGCCACGCTGCTAAGAAACAAAAAAGGCGGCCATCACTGGCCGCCTAATTACAAGTAAAAGGAGAAAATCATCCAATCTTCTTGCCCTCGGCATCGGCAAAACGGTACTCCAGCATTTTAAAGGCATCTCGAGAGACAACCTGAAGCTTTTGACCGGCAATCCTAGACCATTTGTACTCCAGCGTTTGCCAAAACCATCCCTGCTTGAGGTAGGATGCCAAAAATGGATGCACGTGCAAAAAGATGGGAGCCCCTTTGCCCTTTTGCTTGAGTGTCGCGCTAATTTGCTCGAACTTCTGCTGGAGGGCATCAATCAACGTGATGGGCGCATCGATCAAGGCATCGGGATTTTCTTCTTGCGTCTCAATGGCTTGTGCCGGCCGCACGCGCTGGCGCGTGATCTCGACCAAACCAAACTTTGACGGCGGAAGAATTTTATGCCGAGCTCGGTCAGTAGCCATCAAATCCTTGAGAAACTCATAGAGTTCCCGACGGTTTTCGCTTTTGGCCATGTCGATGAAGTCCACGCAAATGATTCCGCCCATATCGCGCAAACGAAGCTGGCGAGCAATCTCTTCAGCAGCCATCATGTTGACAGCCAGCGCGTTCTCTTCTTGGCTTTCGCCTTTGCCCGAACGGTTGCCCGAATTCACGTCAATGACGTGCATCGCCTCCGTATGCTCGACCACCAGGTAGGTGCCCTTGCCCATGTTCACGGTGCGTCCGAATGCGCTCTTCACCTGACGGTCCACACCGTAGTGCTGAAACACCGGAACGGCCGAAGTATGAAGCTTTACGATTCCGACCCGCTCGGGAGCGATGGCCTCGACGTAGCCCTTGATGTCTTCGTAGAGGGCCTGGTGGTCCACTACAATTTGATCAAAACTGTCGTTGAAGGAGTCGCGCAGGTAGGCCGAAGCTCGGTCCATCTCGCGAAGTATGCACTTCTTGGGTTTGGCACCCCGCACGTTACGGTAAAGGGTCTTCCAGCGGCCCACTAAGTCATTGAGGTCAGCCTCAATGTCTTCTTGGGTCACTCCCTCAGCCACGGTGCGAACAATCACGCCAAAACCTTTAGGGAGCACGTTTTGCACCTGCTTGCGCAGGCGATCGCGCTCCTTGCGATCCCGTATCTTTTGCGATACAGAAATCCTCCCATTGAAGGGAACGAGTACGATAAATCGCCCCGCTATAGAAATATCAGAGGTAACCCTAGGACCCTTGGTCGATATGGGTTCCTTCGTAATCTGAACCAGCACCTCATCGCCGGGCTTAAGTAGAACCTCCAAGCTTCCGTCCTTCTCGATTTCGGGAAGAATTTCTACCTCTGACAAATCAGAGGTGTACTTACTCTGGCGAACTTTTTTTAGGTAGTTCTGCCAGGTGGGAATCTGGGGGCCTAGATCATGGTAGTGCAAGAAGGAATCCTTCTCGTAACCCACGTCTACAAAAGCCGCATTGAGGTTGGGCGCTAACTTGCGCACTACCCCGAGGTATACATCGCCAACCGAAAATTGCTGTTGCTCGTTTTCGGAGACGAGTTCGGTCAAGCGACCGTCCTGAAGTAAGGCGATGATGGCGTCCGATTCACTGGCTTGAATAATCAGTTCGGTACGCATGGTCAATCCTTATTTCTTTTTATGGCGATTCTTGCGAAGGCGCTTTTTGCGTTTGTGTGTGGCCATCTTGTGGCGCTTGCGTTTTTTACCGCTTGGCATAACTAAGTCGTTTAATCGGTTAATACAGGTTCGGATCCGGCGGGTGCCGCAGCATCCCCCTCGGTCCAGCTATCGCGCAGCTGTGTTAGTGAACTCAGATCGGAATCTGGATGGTCGGCTAAGTAGCGCCCAATAAAATCTTGGGCTTCACTTTGACGACCTAAATCGGCAAGAGTCTCAGCATACCTCAGGGCGGCCTCATGGTCGTTCGGGTACAACTGTAAAATACTTGCATATCGTTCTAAGGCCCGGTCCAATTGTCCAGACATACGCGAAAATTCACCAAGATGAAACAAGCCATCTCGGTGTTTGGGATCCTCTTCGACCACCTCGCGAAGCAAGGTGATGGCGTCCATAGGGTTTCCCGTTCCTTCTTGAATCAGGCGAACGGCTTCGCGGACCTTGGAATCCAAGGGACTGACGACGCGCTCTGTTGGCTCATTGGTTTCTGAGCCAGGATTGGTGGGCAACAGTAAAACAGCCAAAGCCCCAAGGACGATGGCTGATGCTGCGATCCAAACCACACGATTCATTCTAAGAAGGGTGGAAGGTTACTTCTTCACCGGAACATTCTTCTTCACAGATTCTGCAAAGGTCTTAGCCGGCTTGAATGAAGGAATAAAATGTGCAGGAATCACCAAGGTGGTGTTCTTTGAAATGTTGCGACCCGTTTTCTGAGCACGGCTCTTGAGCACGAAGCTACCGAAGCCTCGCAGGTAAACGTTTTCGCCGGATTCCATTCCGCTTTTCACTTCGCGCATGAAGCCTTCTACGGCTGCTAGTACGTCTGCTTTTTCCATTCCAGTACGGTCGGCAATTTTTGATACGATGTCTGCTTTTGTCATGTTTTAATGATGTAAAACGTTTAATTTAAGTGGCCTAGATAAGCCTATTTTAGCGGCCGCAAAGATAGTCCGCATTGAAGCAAGAACCAAGTCAAACTACAACAATAGCTGAAATTTTACTGAAATGGTATGACTTCTACGGGCGTTCTCTGCCTTGGAGGGAAATGAGCAATCATTATGCCATTTGGCTAAGCGAGATAATACTTCAGCAAACAAGGGTTGAGCAAGGCCTCCCTTACTGGCGGCGATTCCTTCAGGAGCTGCCTAGCGTTCATGATTTAGCCACGGCTGAAACCGAGGTGGTGAAGGGTCTCTGGAGCGGACTCGGATACTACCGCAGGGCAGACCTGCTTCACCGCGCCGCCCGATTAATTGATGAACAGGGCTGGCCCAAGGGCTACGTGGCTTGGCTCAAAATACCCGGTGTCGGCCCCTACACGGCAGCTGCACTAGCGTCCATTCTTGACGCTGAGGTGAGGCCGGCGCTTGACGGCAACGCCTACCGCGTGTACGCCCGGCTCTCCAACTGGAGTCAGCCCATCGATTCCGCAATAAGTAGGCAGTTTATACATGATTTTAGTCAAAACTTAGTGTCCTCAAGCCGACCTGGCGACTTCAACCAGGCCATAATGGACTTGGCGCAGAGCCACTGCCTGCCCAAGAATCCTAAATGCAGCGAATGCCCTTTGATCGAATTCTGCGAGGCCGGGCGGGCTGGAACCGCGGCTTCCTTGCCCATCAAGGTTCGCAAGATCAGGGTGCGCGAAGAACTTTGGCATTTTGGGGTAGTCCGCAAGGGGGCCTATTTTGGTCTCGTCCAAAGGCCAATTGGCGGAATTTGGTCGGGACTTTACACCCCCGTTCCGCTCGAGGAGGGTCCGACCGAAGGAGGCGCAGAATGCATTGAGCACCGATTGAGCCACCGCAAGCTCACCCTCTGCATGCACCCTATTGCCGAGAGTTCCGAAGTCCTGGTTTGGATGACGGCAAAGGAGTGGCGCGATAAGGGTATGCCTCAAGCGTTTGAGCATTGGATGACCAAATTCCCGTACCTTTGAAGCACTTATAATATCGCATCAAATAATACATGGCAGGCACTTTAAATAAAGTTATGCTCATCGGCAACCTCGGGAAAGACCCTGAAATACGTCGATTCGAAAACGGCGGAATGCTTGTAAAATTCCCCCTCGCTACTACCGAAAATTTTACAGACCGCGACGGGAACCGAAAGGAAACTACCGAGTGGCACACCGTGGTGGTGCGTGCGCCTCGCTTGGCCGAGGTCTGTGAGCGTTTTTTACACAAAGGCGACAAGGTATTTATTGAAGGTCGAATTCGCTCGCGTCAATGGACCGACGAGCACAACCAAACGCGCTACAACATTGAAATTGCTGCGGATGCCATGACCATGCTCGGACCCAACCAGCAAGGCCGTACTCGCGACGAAGAGCACCAAGGCCGCACCGGTCGAGGCCGCGACGAAGACCATCGCAAAGGGAGAGACCATGGAAACAGCAAGTTCCGAAGTGCTCCCGACAGTCCTTCGTTTGCTGCAGCCGAAGACGACTTCGAGGGCGAAGAGCAATTCTGAGCTCCAAGCAGACCTTAGTACCCTATTTTGGACCCTGACCCCCTCCCGCAACTTATTTTTTTAGCCATTGATGCAAGTGGCACTGCAGCAGCATGGTCTGTGTTGCTTTTGCTTCTTGCGGGCTCCTTTATGGCCTCGGCCTCTGAAGTAGCTTTTTTTGCCCTTAGCCCAAGTGAAAAAGACGAACTAGAGCGAAGAAACGGAGGTTCCAAGGTACTGGAGCTCTGCCGCAAACCCGAATCTTTATTGGCCACGCTCCTAATTTGGAACAACTTTTTTAACCTCGCCTTTGTGCTCGTATGGGGCATATGGATTGGCCAAGCCATGGCAGACGGCAGCCTCGAGTGGCTGCGGGCAGTTCTTGAAACCGGACTAGCCACCCTTCTCTTGCTCATTTTTGGAGAGGTCTTGCCGAAGTCCTTCTCCAATCTGAAGCGGATTGAGGTCGGTATTTTTATGGCGCCCATCGTCATGGCCGCAATGAAGCTGGTACGACCCTTGGCTAAAAGCTTAACCTTTACCTCGCGGGCTCTGAGCAAGGGGGGTCCAAAATCGTCGGTGACGGTGGCGCAGCTCGAGCGGGCTCTGGAGCTTACCGACAGCAGTGCCACCAGCACCCAGCAAAAATTATGGCTCCGGGAGATCGTTCGCTTTGGAACCACGAGCATCAAGCAAATATGCACGCCCCGGCAGGATTTGATTGACCTGAGCTCCGCTTGGGACATCAAGGAGGTGCTCAAGGTTGTTACCGAGAGCGGATACTCGAGGTTGCCCGTCTACCAAGAACAGCGCGACCGAATTATCGGAGTAATGCACACCAAAGATCTTTTGCCTTTTTTGGGCTCGGATTCAAGTACCGACTGGCAGCACTTAATTAGGCCGGCCATGTTCGTTTCTGAATCCATGAAAATTGACGACCTGCTGGGCGATTTTAGGGCAAAAAAAATGCACCTTGCCGTAGTGGTTGATGAGTACGGCGGAGTTTCTGGCGTGGTAACCCTCGAGGACGTCATGGAAGAAATTGTTGGCGAAATCAACGACGAATTCGACACTGAAAAGAAAATGTTCACCCAATTGGACGAGCGGACCTTTGTTTTTGAGGCTCGAACGCCCCTGCACGACGTGCTCCGCGCCATGAACCTTGAGACCGACGTTCTGGAACGCGGAGAGGCCGATACCCTGGCCGGACTAATTCTCGAGCAACTAGGACGCATGCCCGTCAAAGGAGAACAGCAAGACATCGGCCCCTTAACCTGGACCGTGGAGGCCTGCGACCGCCGCCGAATTGATCGCGTAAAGGTTTCGCGCCGTGAAGACTAAGGGAATTCTACTCGCTGCAGGACTGGCTGGAGTTTTAGGCCTGGCTGCCCTGGTTTTTTGGCCCGAAGCGACGCCGATGCCCAAACCCAAGGGCTACCCGCGCATCGACCTTCCTGACGCAGAAGCCGTGAGCCTAGAGGCTCGGGTACCCTTTACCTTGGAGCACCACCCTAACGGCCAGTGGGAAGCCAAAAAAGAAGCGGGCTGGGGAGACTTGGTTTATCCCTTTTGCCAGAGCAGGGTACAGTTTACCTACCTGCCGGTGCGCGGCAACCTGTCAAAGCTCATTGACGACGCCCACGACCTAGCCCTCAAGCACAGCGTAGTCGCAGACGGCATGAGCCAAATGGTCTACCTCAATGATTCCCTCAAGGTTTATGGCGTGCTGTTTCGCATTGGAGGCAATGCCGCAAGCGGACTTCAGTTCTATGCCACCGACAGCGTATCGCATTTCGTGCGCGGAGCCCTCTATGTTTACGCCCATCCTAACGCCGACAGCTTGTCTCCCGTCCACGCTTTTTTTGAGGACGAATTCAAGCGCTATCTCGAGACGCTTGAATGGCGCGAAGCATCAAGCCAGCCTTAACCACGGCATCGACGAGAATCATCCATGCGCCGACGCCGAGCATGAGGTGAATGGGTTGGAGTCCGCGCGGCAGCTCAAGGTAGTAGAGCAGAGCGCCCACGGCGGCCTGAAGGCAAAAAACAACCAAAACCAAACCAGCCCTGGCACGCAGGCCTGCCATTCCCTCGCTGCGTCGGTAGATCCAGTAGGCAAAGCCCAGCAGAACGAGACTAAAGCTGCGGTGAATCAGCACGCCGGGTTCAAGCTTCGCTACCCAGCCGAGCCTCGATGCGTCAAAACCCAAGTCGTGAACGAGGGCATCAACGCCTTCGCGCACGGAGGTTCCCAAGACGGTTTGTGCCAGCAATAGAAAGGCCAATGCCGCAAACATGGCAATCATTTTCTTTAGGTTTTTGGCTGCCGGAGGCTCCGCCCTCCATAGGTTTTGTTCGGCCAGGCTGTGAACGTTGCGAAAGAGTGCCGTGAGCAAGGCAAGAAGGAAGTAGGCACCCAAAAGATGGTAGGTTATGTGGTGCGGAACGAGGTTGCCGTCTACCACAACCTTGCCCAGCCAAGCTTCAAATCCCAGAGTAAGCAGGGCCGCGAACATGGTTATGAACCAAAGGGGATGGCTGCGAAGGAACCTCAGGCTCGCGACCGTGGCGAGCAGCACGGGAATTCCCAAAAACACTCCAAGCAGGCGGTTGATGAACTCAATCCAGGTATGAAGGGGGTTAAATGTGCTGTAGTCGTGGCGGGTGTACTCCTGCCATAGCGCGCCGGCGAAGGTTGATTGAGGGGCATGGTCGGCTTGGGCAACCCAGAAGGCCTCGCGGTGCAGCACCATTTGGCCTTGGTGGTAGGAGGCGGTCGGCGACCAGGTCACCTGATCAAGGCGAGTCGGAGGCAGGGCTAGGCCAAAACACTTGGGCCAGTCGGGGCAACCCATTCCAGAACCCGTCATGCGAACCACCGAGCCTGCAAGCATGACCAGCAGGTTGAGTACGATAGCCCAGCGCAAAAACCGCAGAAGCCAGGGTGCGTTAACGAGGGGCGCATTCATGGTTGTAAAGGTAGCGTACCTTTGCCGCCTCATGAATCGTTCTGGGGTTGTTTGGGCCCTTTTTATCGCTCTCGTACTGGTCTGGGGATCGTCTTTTGTGCTGATGAAAGTCGCCATCAAAAGCTTTGAACCCCTTCAAATTGGTGCCCTTCGATTGCTCTTTGCCGCAGCGACTGTGCTAGTCATTTCTCGCAAGCATTTTAGCGAGTTTCGCCGCGCGGACTTTTGGCCTCTGACGGTAGTAGCCTTGATGGGCAACTCCCTGCCCTACTTGCTCTTTCCCTTGGCGGTGGCCGAGGTGCCCTCGGCCCTTGTGGGCGTGGCCAACTCCACAACCCCCGTCTTTGCCCTACTGTTTGGAGTGCTCGCCTTTGGGCGCAAACTGCATAAAATCCAAGTTTGGGGTGTTCTGGCTGGACTCCTTGGCGCAGTGCTCCTGATAAGCCCTTGGCGCGCCGTGGTTCTGGGCCAAGAAATTAAATCCTCCTATCTTTTGCTGGCCATACTGGCTTCGGGCTTTTATGGCATCAGCATCAATACCATTGGTTCCAAGCTGAGCCACCTCAGTCCGCGGGGAATCACCCTCTTTGTAATGCTAATAACCCTGCCTGTGTCGCTAGGAACACTTGGGGTAACGAGGGTTTGGACGAATTTTGGCGCGGACCATTTGCTTCCGGCCCTGGCCTCGCTAGCCTTCTTGGGTATTGTAAGTACGGGCATT
>JBEEMM010000032.1:0-12914 GCA_041192685.1 Bacteroidota bacterium
TGAAGAGGAGATCTATCCCAATGCAGAACAATTTCAGTCGGCCCTTTTTGCGCATTATGCCTACGAAAAAGGCCGCCATAGCCGGTCTGCCGGGCTTCGGGCTGAGGTTGGAGCCTTTGCGGGCTATGCCGCCCTCTTGCGCTACGCCTATGCCATAAGCCGCCCGGTAAGCATCCAAGCTCGAATTTCGCGTGGCACCCGTGGCCCACAACTTGAGGAACGATTTGCTTTTGGAACCCACATCGGGGCCGGGCGCTTTGAGGTAGGGGATGCAAACCTTCGCACGGAGCGAATGTGGAATGGTGACCTAGCCTTAAATTTTGATGTTGGCCATTTTGACGCTCAAGTTTCGGCTTTTTATCAAGCCTATACAGACTTCATTTACTATACAGACTTCATTTACCAGAGTCCAAACGACAGCAGCGGATCCTGGCGCTTCTACTACGTGCAGGGCGATGCTCGCGTCTACGGAGCCGAGGCAAGGGCCCACTGGCACCCGAGCGAGCGATTCCACGTGCACACTCAGGCGGCCCTAAGCATTGGAGAAGACGCCATGGGCAATCCGCTTCCGTTCATTGCTCCGGGCCGCTGGGGCGCCCACCTTGCCTACGATTTGCTGCCCAAGCAGCGCTTGCATGCCGAGCTCCACTACGATCGCTACCTTGCTCAGAACCGGCTCTCGCCGACCGAGGACCTCTTTCTGGATGGAGCCACCCCGGCATACGGCCTATGGTCGGCTAGCCTAACGGGGCTAATCAGCAAAGGGGCTTCATGGAACGTAGAAGTTTTGAATGCTACCAACACTGCTTTTGCCCACCACCTTTCGCTCGCTCGCGCCTACGGATTGTTCGAAGCAGGCCGCCAGATCAGGGCAAGCCTTAGGTTTGCGTGGTAAAAAAACATGGTGTATCTTTGCCGAGCTTATAAATCCAAACTACCGAGGGGACCTAAAAGTCCCCTCGCTTGTTTTTAATAAGGTCCGTACTGATGAATCAAAGTGAACTTCAAAAGCTTGTAGACTCCACCCTTGAGGGCATGGAGGGCTTTGCTGTTGAGGTCAGTTTAAGCGCGTCCAACGACATCAAGGTTCTTGCCGACCTGTTCGAAGGCCACATAAGCATAGCTCAAATTAAAACCATTAGCCGAGCCATCTCCTCAGCCTTGGGCGAACAGAGCGAAGACTACGCCATTGAAGTTTCTTCTCCCGGAATGTTTAGCCCCTTTACCGTTGAGGCCCAGTTTCGCAAAAACATTGGCCGCGAGGTAGTGATAAAGCTTAAGGATGGTCTAAAGGCCAATGGCAAAATGACGGCCTACGACAGCCAAGTACTTACCTTGGAACGAACCGAGCGAGTTGCAAAACTTGTCGGAAAAGGCAAAGTGGACCAAACCGTTCAAACCCAAATCCCGCTGGAGGAATTATCCAGCATTACCCTTGACTTCAAATTTTAAGTTTCTCATCTTAAAACGACCATGGAAAATTTAGCCATCATCGAATCATTCGGCGAGTTCAAAGACGAAAAGAGCATTGACCGCGTAACCCTCATGACCTTCATCGAGGAGGCCTTTCGCGTTCAAATTCGCAAAAAATACCTAACCGACGACAACTTTGACGTCATCGTTAACCCCGACAAGGGCGACCTTGAGATTTGGCGCAACCGCACCATCGTGGCCGACGGAGCCGTAGAAGACGAAAACCTCGAGATTGCGCTGTCCGAAGCCATCAAGATCGAACCCGACTTTGAGGTCGGCGAAGAGGTTTCAGAAGAGATCAAAATCATAGACCTGGGCCGCCGCTTCATTCTGGCCTTTCGCCAAACCCTGGTACAGAAGGTTCAGGAGCATGATTCGGGCGAGCTATTCAAGCGCTACAAGACCATGGAAGGCGAGATTATCACCGGAGAAGTGCATCACGTGCGCCACCGGGAGATGATTATTTATGACGACCAGCAAAACGAGCTTATTCTTCGCCGCGAAGACATGATTCCTGAGAAGGATTTTTACCGCAAAGGCGACACCGTTCGTGCGGTGGTCAAGCTTGTGGAAGTGCGCGGAGTCAAGCCGTTTATTTTGCTTAGCCGCACCTCGGAGGCCTTTTTGGCCAAGCTTTTTGAGGCCGAAATTCCTGAGGTTTTTGACGGAATCATCACCGTGAAAAATGTCGTTCGTATTCCGGGCGAGAAGGCCAAGGTGGCCGTGGAATCCTACGACGACCGCATCGACCCCGTGGGTGCCTGCGTGGGCATGAAGGGATCGCGTATTCACAGCATTGTGCGGGAACTGCGCGGCGAGAACATCGACGTAATAAACTACACCAGCAACCTGCAGCTCATGATTCAGCGTGCGCTTTCTCCGGCAAAAATTACCAATATGGTACTTGACGAGGAGCGTCGCCACGCCAACGTCTACCTGCCTGCTGACCAGGTTTCTTTGGCCATTGGTCGGGGCGGAACCAACATTCGACTGGCTAGCAAACTAAACGACTACGAGATTGATGTCTTCCGCGAAGACGTGGCTCAAGAAGAAGACGTGGAACTTTTGGAATTCCGCGACGAAATCGAGCCATGGGTCATCGACCAGCTTCGCAACGGCGGCTACGACACGGCCAAGTCGGTGCTGCGTGCGGATGTTGAAGACATTGCCCGCCGTGCTGACCTTGAATTGGAAACGGTTCAAGAAGTCCGCGATATTCTCAAAAAAGAATTCGAAACCGAATAAGGCCTGTATTGCAGCCCGAACCTAGATTTCTAAATTAGCCCCGACCTTTCATAGCCTATGAGCACCATCCGCATCAGTAAAGTACTTAGTGAGCTAAATATTGGCTTGGACACCGCCATTGATTTTTTGGCGAGCCAAAAGCAAGAGGTTGAGCACAACCGCAACGCCAAGATCGATCAGGCTCAGTACCAGATGCTGACGCAGCAATTTGCCACCGACAAGTCGTCAAAAGACAAGGCAGAAACGCTGATTCAGCAAAAGCGCGAAGAGAAAGAGGCTATTCAGGCAGAACGAGAGCTGACCAAGCCCGAGGTTATTCGCGCAACGGCCACCATTGGCGGACTCAAATTTGCCGGAAAGATTGACTTGGCGACCAACAAGCGCGGCGATCAAGTGCCTGCCCCGGCCAAGGCGGCAGCAGCCAAGGCTGCGCCCCAAGAACTTAAGGCAGCAGCAGTTGCAGCCCCGGAGGTCAGTACCCCTGCCAAAGAGGTATCTAAGGCAACCAAGCCTGAAAAGGCAGCAGCAGCCATCAAGAGTTTACCAGAAGGTCCGAGTGAATCAGCTACACCTGCTGCCCCATCTTCGGCGGCCGAATCCGCGTCCATCGCGCCTGATTCCGCAGCTCCTGAAGGCACCGAGGCTGCCAAGTCCGATGAGTTAGCGCACCACGAAACGCAGTACCAAAAGCTGGACGGTCCAAAAATGACCGGACAGGTTATTGATTTGGCGCAGTTTGCCAAAAAGCCTTCTCTTGGCCAGCGAAAGCGAATCAAAACAGAAGGTCTTCAAAAGCCTGCTTCAGGCGGAGGGCGAACCACAACCGGCGCAGCCAGTGTCGGCGGTCCAGGACAGGGCGGATTTGGTCAGCGTGGTCCAGGCGGCCCCGGAGGTCAACGCGGTCCAGGCGGCCCCGGAGGTCAACGCGGTCCAGGCGGCCCCGGCGGTCAGCGCGGTCCAGGCCAGCGTGGTCCCGGCGCCCCACAGGCAGGCGGCCCCCAGCGTCCAGTTAGTCAAGAAGACATTCAGCGCAAAATCAAAGAAACGCTCGAGAAGCTCGGCGGAGGCCGCAAGTCCAAAGGATCCAAGATTCGCCGCGACAAGCGTGCAGAACGTGCGGAAGCCCGTGATTTGGCAGAAATCGAGCGTCAAGAGGGAGAAAAGGTTCTAAAACTCACCGAGTACGTTACGCTCCTTGAGGTATCCAACATGATGAAGGTTACCCCAACCGAGGTAATTTCTACCTGCATGTCTTTGGGAATCATGGCTTCGCTCAACCAACGCCTTGACAAGGAGATTCTGACCATCGTCGCCGACGAATTTGGCTTTGACGTAATTTTTGTCGACGAAGAGATGGAAGACGAGCTCGCAATCGAGCAAGAAGACGAAATCAACCTCGTTTCTCGATCGCCCATCGTAACGGTTATGGGCCACGTTGACCACGGCAAGACTTCGCTTTTGGACTACATCCGCAAGGCCAACGTCATTGCCGGAGAAGCGGGCGGAATTACCCAGCACATCGGTGCCTACAGCGTGAAGCTGAACGCCAATCAGAACATCACCTTTTTGGATACCCCCGGTCACGAGGCCTTTACGGCCATGCGAGCCCGTGGTGCTCAGGTTACCGACATCGCGATTATTGTGGTTTCTGCCGACGATTCAGTGATGCCCCAAACCAAGGAGGCCATTAGCCACGCCCAGGCGGCTAACGTACCCATCGTTTTTGCCATCAACAAGATCGATCGCCCCGACGCCAACCCAGAGCGCATCAAGGAACAGCTTGCCGGCATGAACCTGCTCGTGGAAGATTGGGGCGGTAAAATCCAGTCTCAAGACATCTCAGCCAAGCAGGGACTCAACGTCGACAAGCTTCTTGAAAAAGTGCTGCTCGAGGCGGAGATCCTTGACCTCAAAGCCAACCCCAACCGCTTGGCCAAGGGTACAGTAATCGAGGCAACCCTTGACAAGGGCCGCGGATACGTGACCACCATCCTCGTGCAGGCGGGTTCGCTTCGCGTAGGCGACTTCATCCTGGTCGGTCAGCACAGCGGCAAGGTTCGCGCAATGATGGACGAGCGCGGTCAAAAGATCGACCTTGCTGGACCCTCGGTGCCGGTTTCCATCCTCGGACTCGACGGAGCCCCCACGGCCGGAGACACTTTTACCGTCTTTGAAGACGAGCGTGAGGCAAAGCAAATTGCTACCCGCCGCCAGCAGCTCGCCCGCGAACAAAGCGTGCGTTCTCAGAAGAATCTTACCCTCGAAGAAATCGGTCGACGCCTTGCAGTAGGAGACTTTAAGGAGCTCAACATCGTCCTAAAGGGCGACGTAGACGGTTCCATCGAAGCCCTCGCGGACTCGCTACAGCGCTTGAGTACCGAAGAAATTCAGGTCAATATCATTCACAAGGCCGTGGGTGGAATCACCGATTCCGACGTGCTTTTGGCCTCTGCATCGGGTGCGATTATCGTAGGATTCCAGGTGCGTCCTGCGGCTTCTGCGCGCAAACTCGCCGAGAAGGAAGACACAGAAATCCGCCTTTACAGCATTATCTACGACGCGATCAACGACATCCGAGACGCCATGTCTGGACTTCTGTCGCCCGACGTCAAAGAAGAGATTACCTGTACCATCGAGGTTCGCGAGACCTTCAAAATCAGCAAGGTGGGTACCATCGCGGGCTGTATGGTCATGGACGGAGTCATCACTCGAAGCACCCGCGTTCGCGTGGTCCGCGACGGAGTGGTTCAGTACACCGGAGAGCTTGGTTCGCTTAAGCGCTTTAAAGACGACGTACGCGAAGTCAAGAAGGGCCTCGATTGCGGACTAAACATCAACAACTACAACGACATTAAGGTCGGCGACATCGTCGAAGGTTTTAAGGAAGTTGAGGTTCAGCGCGAGCTGTAAGGCGCTACGCGCCGTTTCTAGCTTCTGGTTTCTAGCTTCTGGTTTCTAGCTGCTGGCTGGAGTCAAAACTGGGGGAGAGCTTCGGCATTCCCACTCTGGGGTTTAATGAGCAAGTTGCTAGAAACCAGTAGCTTCTACTGAACAATCCAGCCCACCACCTTCTTGACCCAGTCCTTGTAGGGAGGGGCGAGCAGCATGGTCGGCGCAAGCCTTCCGCGGCGGTACACTCCGCGGGCATTGCTGAATTCGCGAAATCCCCAAATTCCATGAGACTTGCCGATGCCGGAGTTGTTGACTCCGCCAAAGGGAAGGTCGGGATGCATGTAGTGCAAGAAAAACTCGTTGACCACGGTTCCGCCCGCGCGCGTTTCGCGCAAAATGCGGTCGGTCCAAGATTTAGCATGGCTCATAACGGTCAAAACCAAGGGCTTTGGGCCGGCATTTACTCGGGCCAAGGCGTCTTCAATGCTCGCGTAGGCGAAGACCGGCAGGATGGGCCCAAAAATCTCGCTGCAGCTCACCTGAATGTGTTCTGGGGCATCCCAGATTAAGGTGGGAGGGAAGTAAAGTCGATCGCGATCGGGCGCGTCGGGCTGCCAAACTTGGGCCCCAGAATCCACGGCCTCATCGAGCCATTCCTTGAGGCGATCCCAGTGCCGTGCGCTAATGATGCGAACCCAATCGGGATTCTTAGAAGGCTGCGATCCGTAGTGGCGTTCTACGCCTGCCTTGAAGCCCTTTAAAAAGTCGTCGCGAAGCGCGCTCGGAACCAGGACATAGTCTGGGGCAATGCAGACCTGACCCGCATTGAGGCCTTTGGCCCAGGCCACTCGTGCACCGGCAGCCTCTGCTCCGTAGCTTTCGTGCACGAACACGGGAGACTTTCCGCCCAACTCTAGGGTAACCGAGGCGAGGTAGCGGGAGGCAGCCGCCATAACCTTGCTGCCGACGGCCGGTGATCCGGTAAAGAAGATGTGGTTCCAGGGTTGCTCGAGCAGTGCAATGGCGACGTTGGCATCTCCCTGCACCACGCAGACTTCTTCTGGCGGAAAAACTGCCGCCATCAAGGAGGCAATAAAGGCGGCGGAGGCTGGCGCTAGTTCGCTTGGTTTAAGGCATACCGTGTTTCCTGCAGCAATGGCATAGACCAGAGGCACCAGGCACAAATTCACCGGGAAGTTCCAGGGAGAAACAATGAGTGCGACGCCCTTGGGCTCTTGGATCACCTCGGCCCGGCCCGGAATCAGCGTGAGCGGCAGCGGCAAACGCTCCGTCTGGGTCCAGGTTCGCAGGTTGGACAGTACATGGTCAATGCTCACCTTAACAGGCAATAGCTCGTTGAGGTCGCAGTCCACCTCGGGGCGGTTAAGGTCAGCCCGCAGAGCGGCGTGAAGTTCTGGGCGACGCTTTATCAGCTCGGCTCTCAGGGCCTTTAATCGCGCACGTCGGTGGCTCAGCGGCAGCAGGGCAATGCGGGGAGCGGCTCCCTGAAGGGCCTGAAACTCCGCCTCAAAAGTTGGGTTGGTCATACGGTTAAGGGACTTAATGGCTGCCGGCGTCGGCAATGATTCCGTCGCGCAGGCGAATCACCCTCTTGGCATGCCGCGCAACTTCTTCTTCGTGGGTCACAACTACCAGGGTGTTTCCGGCCGCGTGGATCTCCTCAAACAGCTTCAAAATTTCGTCAGAAGTTGTAGAGTCGAGGTTTCCGGTGGGCTCGTCGGCCAGAATGAGCGAGGGCTTGTTTACCAGGGCCCGGGCGATCGCTACGCGTTGGCGTTGTCCGCCCGAGAGTTGGTTGGGTTGGTGGTGCATCCGGTCGCCTAGGCCCACAGAGCGAAGCACTTCGGCCGCCCGCTCGAGCCGTTCTTCTTTGCCGATGCCCGCATAAACAAGGGGTAGAGCCACGTTGTCGAGGGCCGTCTGGCGCGGAATCAAATTAAACGTTTGAAAGACAAATCCTATTTCTTGGTTTCGCACCTCGGCGAGCTCTTGCTCGCCCATGCGGCTCACGTCGCGGTCTGCCAGCACGTACGTGCCTGAAGTGGGCGTATCGAGGCAGCCAAGCAAATTCATTAGCGTAGACTTGCCCGACCCCGAGGGCCCCATGAGTGCCACGTATTCGCCGCGTTGTATGTCGAGGTCGATGCCCTTGAGTACGTGGACCGTCTGGCCTCCCAGTTTAAAATCGCGCGTAATCTCTCGCAGCAGTATTACCGAATCATTCATCGCTGCCAATTAGAGCAAGGTTGATGCCAAGGTAGAACATGCGGCCAAAAATGGGACCCCAGACTCGGGTTGCGTCAAATGATGCTTGAAAAGCATATTCGTCGGCTCCAATAAAGCGGTGGTTGTCAAGGTGGTCTACCACGCCGAGCACCGGAATCATTTGGCGCACGTTGAGTGCATTTTCTACCCCCAAATAGGCATCTCCCCACTTTGTTACCCTTCGAATCTGTCCGTGGAGCAAGGCAAAGGCAGGACTAGTTTCGCGAAGAACCTCTGCGGGTCCCGGGGGCAGGGGCATCCCCGCGTAGTGCTGCCAGGTCGCGTTGGCAAACCACTTGTTGCGAAACTGGTACTCTGCGTGCAGCATAATTCGTCGCGGAGCCACATAGGGAACGTGGTCCCAAACTCCGAGGTAGCGTCCGCGCACGTCCTGAAGGCGGTAGGCGGCTCGCCCCTTCCAATTCTTAGAAAATTGGTGCTCCCATTGCAGGCTTGCACTCCGGGACTGCATGGCACTGGAATACAGCATAACCTCATTACCCGACTGATAGAAATCAAGCAGCATGGCCTTGCTTAGATTGCTAGCCTGCACGTCGACCACGACACTGCCCGGGTAGTAGTTCGCTAAATAATTCCATACGGCCGAGGCGCTGTAGGTCCAGCCCATCTCCACATTCTGGGCATCTCCCCAAGGAGCTACCGCGTGGTTGACGGTCCGGGCGCTGGCAAAGCGACCCAGGGACTCCACTGCGGGCATAGCCATGCGGAATCCGCGCCCAAGTCCACCCCTGAAGGTCAGTTTGCTGCTCGGAGCATAGCGCAAATGAGCGCGCGGGCTAAGCTGCAATCCCGCCACAGAATGCCAATCCAGCCGGCTGCCCAGCACCAAGGTCACCTTGGATGAGGGTTCGAGAGTCCATTCGCTAAATGCACCCGGAGCGGACTCCGTCCAGGCATCGTCGTGGGCCATTCCAGGGTGATGCCAGTCCATGGCGTAGCGGTCTAGGGACCAGCTCAAGCCCGAGGTTTGGTACCAGCCCATGCCGCCATCGCGCACGAGAACTTGCACTAGGCCCCCTCGTTGGCTTCCTTCCAAATCTTGGCTGCTTGCCAGTGCCAAAGGCCCGAGCTGTGCATTGAGGGACTGCTGGTAGCCGTGCACAATAATGCCCACGCTCATTTCGGGATCGTCGGGATTGACCCAACCGGTTTTGGAGGTAAAGGCACTTCGCTTTTGAACCACTGACGAGGTCCAGGGGAGCGCAGGACGGTCCTCGCTGAGTTGCCCTCCGTCTCGCTGGTCCTGCAGGCCGTGCAGGGTAAAAATCCCCTCCCAACCGTTTTGACCCCAGTACCGAGCCCTGATCATGCCATTGAGCTGCCCGCCCAGCGGATTGTCGGCAAAGCCGTCATGGTTCATGTCGCGGAACCATCGGGTTTGGTTGGCGTGCAGGAGGGTTCCGACCGTCCACTTGTCGCTGAGGCGCTGGGCAAACTCGCCGTTTACCTCCATTCTTCCGGCGTTGGATAGGTAGGCATTGGCCTTTGCGATTCTTGGCTGTTCTGGCGAAATTCCCTCGTCGGGCTTGATCAATTCCACGTTGACCTGACCGGTAATGCTCTCAAAACCGTTGGTCACTGCGCCGATTCCCTTAGTGAGTTGAATGCCCTCCACCCAACTTCCGGGCACAAACTGTAGCCCGCTGTTGGCCAAAAGTCCGCGCACCAGGGGCGTCATTTCGATTTGAATCTGAGCGTACTTGCCGTCGAGTCCGAGCAGCTGAATTTGACGGGTCCCCGTAATCGCATCGGTAAACACCGCGTCGATGGAGGGGTTGGTTTCAAAACTCTCCGACAGGTTGCAGCATGCCGCTTTTTTGAGTTCTCCGCGCCCAATAGAGGTGGTAAGAGTGGCGGAACGCGCCTGAACCACAGCGTCGGGAGTTGAGGCCCGCACCTCTACCTGCCCGATTCGCGTTATCGTGTCGCGTACTTGAGCCTGTGCCACCCAAGGCGCAAGGGCCAAAAGCCAAAAGCCTCTAACCATCAATGCTTTTCCAGGGTCCGGTACTTGCAGCAGCCGGGTACTTTGGCGTAGTCCTCGTCTTTAGCGCGGACTTTTTGGGTATCGTGGCCCGCTCCGGCAAGGATTTCGTGAAGTTTTTGCTCCGTGATTTTTTTGGAATTGTAGGCCACCTTCACCTGGCTGGTTTGGTTGTCCCAGTCGGCAAATTTTACCCCGGGGCTGTTGATTAAGGTGGACTCAATTCGCTTCTCGCACATTCCGCACACGCCGTTAACCCAAAATGTGGTTTCTTTTTGCTGGCCGAAGGCAAAATTGGAGGCGATTAAAAGGGCTAGGAGGGCTAATTTTTTCATCAGTTAAAGGGATTTTGAAAGAGGGTATCGGTTTCTATGGAAGGGTCGCTCAAGGCGTTTAAGAAGGCTAGCAAAGCCATGCGATCCTGGAGGTTTAAGCCCAAGCCGCCAGGCCGGGTAATGTCGCCCATCGACGGGTCAATGTTGGGGGAGTTTGCATGCGCTCCGTTGTTGTAGAAATTGATCACCTGCATAAGGGTCTGAAAGCGACCGTCGTGCATGTAGGGCGCGGTATAGGCAATGTTTCGAAGGGTTGGCGTTTTAAATTTACCCAGGTCGTTTGGGTCCCCCGTTACAGCACCCAGACCGGGGTCCGTAGTGACGGAGTCAAGCCCGTTGTTGGTGAACTTATTGTTGGTAAATAAGGCCCCACCGTGGCAGTGAAAGCAGTCAGCCCCTCGAGTGGGAGCATTGGGGTTTGCTTCGCCATTAAAAAGACGCAGCCCCTCGAGTTCTTGGGCGTTGAGGCTCTCAATTCCGCGCAGGTGGCGGTCAAATTTGCTGTTCCCGCTCATGATGGTCAGCATAAATTGCTCTGCGGCGAGGCCCAATTCTTCAGCGGTAATGGTTTTAACCCCAAAGGCCTTCCAAAAAAGATCTCGGTAGGTTGGGCTGGCATTGAGCGAGGTCAAAACCGCCTGAATGGTATTGTCCATTTCGCGCGGATCTTGAATCGGAACCATTGTTAGTTCTCTCAATGTGGGGCTGCGTCCGTCCCAAAAAAAGGCCGAATGGTAGGCTAAATTGTGCAGGGGCATGCTGTTTCTGTCGCCCACGGCATTGGTGATTCCGACCGAGAAACGCTGCCCGTTGTCGGTCATTGAAAAGCCCGTATTGTGGCAACTGCCGCAACTTTGGGTGGAGTCGCGCGACAAAATGGGGTCATAAAAAAGGCGGCGGCCCAAGAGTACGCCCTCGACAGTCAGCGGATTGTCTTCTGGCAAGGGCGGGGGAGAAAATCCCTGTGGAACCACCAGCGCAAAAGGAGTCGTGGTTGGAACCTCGTCTGCGCAGGATACTGCAGCAAATGCTAACGCGACAACGACAAAAAGCCTCATTTTTTGTTTTCTAGTGCAACCCATTCAAACGAAAGGCGGGCATTTTGAGCAATCCGATTGGCAACGCCTCCGTCAAAGGTGCTGTGCGAGAAGGAACCGTCTTCTTCGGGGCGGATTCCGTGCGCACCATAAAAGAGTCGGTCGGCGTTCCAGTTTAGAATCAGCTTGCGGGACCCCGTTAGGTGGAGGTCTCCTTCAATGACGACCGGCATTCGGTTTTCGAGTTTGGCGATGTGGTACAAAAAGGGCTTTGGCTCGCCCAATTCCTTGTAAAAGCCCTCGAGCGCCATGAAGACATAGCCCCCTTGCCAGCCCCAGTGAAGGCTGTTCACCGTTGGGTTGAGGGGATGCCCCACCTTCCAAACTGAAGGATCTCCAAAATTAATGGCAGAGTCCAGTCCAACTTTAAAGCTGATTCCATTGTAGTGACCCTTTGGAATGTTGTCTGGCGTCTCAATAGTCCAGGGCTTGCCCTTGGTAAAAAAAGCAAAAAGAGGCTCTCCGTCTGGGGTTAGCAGGGGCAAAAGGCTGCCGTCTTCCTTAATCAGCGCAATTTCAGAGAGCAGCATGTCGCTGCGGTCAAAACGAAAGGTGTCGCCCGTCTGGGGGTGAACCAAGCCAAGGTTTTGGTAGGTCAAATCCTGCCCGTTCCATTTGGGCTGAACGGATACTTCGAGCATCACCTCGTTGCCTTCTGGAGAGCAGGCCGCTGCCAAAAGGAGGATTCCTGCAATCGCGATATTTTTTACCATGACTTAAAGATAAGGTTCACGAACTTTGAAGCAATGATTGAGCCAAAAAAGTACCTAGGACTTACCAAGCCAGAGCTAGCCAAAATTTTTATTTTGCTAAGCATTTTTGCGGCGGGCGTAGCCGTGGCATTTCGAATTATGAGCCCAGAACGGCAGCTCCCGATACTCAATCCCTCCGACCTCAATCCTGCCATTGTGGCCGACAGCATGGAGTCCGTGGGCATGAACCACGTCGTGGCGGACTTTGAACTCATGGACCAAGGCGGAACTCTCCGCAGTGCTGCCGACGTCGAGGGAAAAGTCCGCGTAGTGAGCTACTTTTTCACCACCTGTCCGAGTATTTGTGTGGACATGGCGGCCTCCTTGCGCCGCGTTCAGGATGCCTTTGCGGCTGACGGGCGGCTTCGAATTTTGTCGCATACGGCCATGCCCGACTACGACAGCGTTCCCATTTTGGCGGATTATGCCTCGCGAAACGGCTGCGACCCCCAGCAATGGTGGCTGCTGACTGGTGATGCGGCCGAGCTGAATCGTTTGGCGCGCACCAGTTATTTTGCGGTTCTTGAGGCGGGTCAGGGCTGGGATGAGCATTCCTTCATTCACACCGAGAACCTAGTCTTGGTTGACGCCAAGGGCCGGCTTCGAGGCTACTACGACGGCACCGATCCCAAGGCCGTGGACCAGCTGATCAAAGACATTCCCCTACTTTTGCCCGATGCCCAGTAGTGCCAAACCCCTGAGAGTCGCCCTGCTGCAGTACGGTATTACTTGGTGCGACCCTCAAGCCAATTTTGCCCTAATTCGGTCCCTTTTGCCCAAGCGCGGCGAGGTGGACGTGCTGCTTTTGCCGGAGGCATATGCCACGGGA
>JBEEMM010000033.1:0-12414 GCA_041192685.1 Bacteroidota bacterium
TTCAAAATGCCCGCCGAACCCGCGGCGCATAAAATGCTCGACCTCTTGGGCGATCTCGCACTAATTGGTCGCCCTGTTGCCGCTGAAATACGTATTTTTAAGCCCGGACACCGCATCAATACCCTACTCGCCCAAGTCATTATGGATCAGATAAAATCTGCCAACCCCGTTCCCTTTTTTGATCCCAACGCAGATGCTTTGATGGATGCTACCAAAATAATGTCGATTCTGCCGCACAGGCCACCCTTTTTGCTGGTTGATCGCATTCTGCACCTCTCGCAAACCGACGTTTGGGGCAGTAAGGCAGTAACCATGAACGAGCCTTTTTTTGTGGGACACTTCCCGGGCGCCCCCGTAATGCCTGGCGTGCTGCAGCTTGAAGCCATGGCCCAAGTAGGCGGAATTTTAGCGCTCAGCACCGTCGAAGACCCCGAGAACTACCTCACCTACTTGCTTAAGATGGACGAGGTTAAGTTTAAAAGCAAGGTAGGTCCCGGCGACACCCTCTACTTTCACCTCACCTTGGAACAACCCATTCGTCGCGGAATCGTCGTGATGCGGGGCCAAGCTTTCGTAGGTCAAAAGCTTGCTACCGAGGGCGTTATCACGGCATTTATTACCAAAGACAAGTAGGCCATGGTATCTGCTCTCGCCTCGGTGCACCCCGAGGCCAAACTGGCCGGAAACGTCCGCATCGACCCCTTCGCCGTGGTCGAACAGGACTGCGTGCTGGGCGACGGTACCTGGATTATGAGCGGCGGCCATGTGCTTGCCGGCTCCAGACTGGGCAAAAACTGCCGAATCCACCAAAACGCCGTGGTAGGCGGAATGCCCCAAGACCTAAAATTCAGCGGTGAATACAGCGAGGTATTTTTAGGCGATGGCTGCATAGTCCGCGAAGGAGCCACCATCAACCGCGGCACCAAAGCATTCGGCAAAACCATCTTGGGCAAAGAATGCCTCATCATGGCCTATGCCCACGTTGCCCACGACTGCATCATTGGCGACCACGTAATTCTGGTCAACAACGTCGCGCTCGCCGGCCATGTAGAAATTGGCGATTGGTCCATTCTGGGCGGACTCTCCGCGGTGCACCAGTTCGTCAAAATTGGCTCCCACGTAATGGTCGGTGGCGGATCCCTCGTTCGCAAAGACGTGCCCCCATTCATCATCGTCGCGCGCGAACCCCTGAGTTTCGAGGGCGTGAATGCCGTTGGCCTTCGCCGGCGCGGCTACAGCAATACCCGTATTGACGAAGTCCATCATGCCTACCGCCTTCTTTACCAAAGCGGATTCAACACCAGCCAAGCGGTGAGCGAAATCGAACGCGAGGTGCCTACCAGCCCCGAGCGCACCGAGCTCTTGAAGTTTGTCTTGGCATCCGACCGCGGCATCGTCCGCAAGCAATAAGCGCATGATTGGCCTGCACTGGAACGGGGTCGGTAAGCAGATTTCGGGAACCGAAATAATCCGCCCATGGTCCGCTACATGGTCACCAGAAGCCCGCGTAGCGGTACTTGGAGCCAACGGATCGGGCAAAAGCACCCTTATTCAGCTCTTGAGCGGCCAAATGCCCCCTTCGGTGGGTGAACTGACCTCGCCCTACCTCGACAAGGATTCCTGGGCCATGCAGGCGAGCTGGGCTGGACCTGGCGTTCAGCCTCCCCTAGACCTCAGCGGATTGCAATGGGTAGCAATGCACGGCCAACTTCGCGCTTGGCGCAACGACCCCTGGCATTATCTCGACCCCAGTGATTCCATCTGGAGGAGAAGCCTTAAAACCCTATCGAGCGGGCAGCGCCAACGCCTGCTCTTGGCCGTCGCAGTATGCACCGATGCGCCGCTCTTGCTCCTGGACGAACCCTGCAACCACCTGGACGAGTCCGCACAAAATTGGTTCGACGGCATGCTGCACGCCGAGCTCGATCCTGCCCATGGGGCCGCGCGAATGCTATTTGTAGCCAGCAACCACAACCCAAAAGAAGTGCGGCACTGCAGCAGCGCTATATCGCCGCAAGGCGATTCCGTACCTTTACCAAAATACTAGAAATATGGCCTCGACAGCAGACATTAAGAACGGCATGTGCATTCACTTTAACCACGCGCCTTGCCAAATCATCGAATTTTTGCACGTGAAACCCGGCAAAGGGGCGGCGTTTGTGCGAACCAAACTGCGCAACCTCAACGACGGACGTGTTTTGGAGCACACCTTCCCGAGCGGAACCAAGCTCGAGGTCATCAATATCGAGTTTCGTACCTACCAGTACCTCTACAACGACCCCGACGGCTACCACTTTATGAATATGGAGTCTTATGAGCAAATTCCCATGCCCAAAGAGGTCATCAACGCTCCGCAGTTTTTGGTAGACGGCATGTCTTGCATGGTAATGTTCCATGCTGACGAAGACCGCCCATTGAGCGTAGAGCTTCCGACGACCGTAACCCTCGAGGTAACCTACACCGAACCCGGCATGCGCGGAAACACCGCCACCAATACCCTCAAGCCAGCCACGGTAGCGGGCGGAACCGAGATTCGCGTTCCCCTCTTCGTTGAAACGGGCGAGCGCATCGTCATCAACACCGTAGACGGAACCTACAAGGAACGCGCTAAGTAGCCCCGCCCCTTAAGCATCACGCAAACCCGCCGTCCCAAGACGGCGGGTTTTTTATTGCGTTGAACGCCAGGCTGCAGAATCGCAATCCTCATTTGGCTTAAATCCAATAAAAAAGCCCCGCCGTCACCGGCGGGGCTTTGCTCATTAAAGGGCTTATATAAATCAGTCCTTATCCCAGAAAATTGGAGCAGTGTCCTTGTCTCCCTGGTAGTTAGCACCTGCGGCAGTAACATTGGCGTTGTTCAAGGCATACTCGTCCACTCCGTAGCTCATGCGCAAGGGAGTAACGCGCTGCGCCTCGGCAGCAATGTTCATTGGCAAATCATACTGACGTTGCGCAGCCCAAGCTTCGTTTCCGCGCATAAAGAGCGATATCCACTTTTGTGTTCCTAAACGCGACTGCCAGTTGGTAGCATCCCAAGCAACCGACGGCTGGGCCAAGTAGGCCGCAGCATCAGTAGCTGTTCCGCCCCAATTCACAATAGAAGCTCCTACCGCTGCTTGATAAAGCCCTGCAGCCGTTGCACCAGGAATGGAAACTCCGCGTGCTGCCGCATCTGCCAACAAGAAGTGAACTTCAACGTGGTCGATGAGCGTGTGCGCAAGCGTTGGATCCTCTAGAAGATCCCCAGGCTGCGAAAACAAAGGATAGGCTGAGGCCAAACCATAAGGAGCGCCTACCACACTGTCGCCGTTGTTGTTGCGGAAGTAAATCCCACGACGCGGATCGTTCAAAGAATTCATCACGTCACCAAGAGTATTGGCGGCAATAAAGTCAGAACGCCCCGACTGCACCAACTGGTCCCATAGGGGGTTGGTATGCGGTGGCGCCGAAGCATAGTGAAGCGAAGCATCATCAGCGGGAGTCAAAATCACACCCCCTGCCAAAGCTGCAGCACCCCAGTTTGAGGCACGAGCTAAGTCATGGTCTGCAACGCGTACGGCCAACCTCAGAAGCACTGAAGAAGCAAACTTCTTCCAGCCATCGGAATTTCCGCCATAAAGCAGGTCGTAGGAACCCAAACCATTATCGCCTCCTAAGATGGCGATGTCGGCAGTCAAACGAGCGGCAAGGTCAGTGTAGATGTCCTCTCCCTTATCGTAGGCAGGAACAACGGTCTCTGACGAAAGCGCCTCGGTGTAGGGAACGTCTCCAAAAATGTCTACCAAAATTTGGTAGGTGTACACTTCTAAGACATCAATAACCGCCATCTGCTGCTCCTTTTGGGCCGCAGAAAGGTTAATATCAACAGCCACCGCTTTTTCTGCCTCGGCCAAGTCACGCAGGACGTCGGTGTAAAGCACATCAAAGGTGTTGCCATTGACGTCTCGGTTCGGATAGTCAAAATTGGCTTCGTCCGTGTAGGTTGTCTCAGTAATATGCTGAGCCCACATGCTGAAGTTGTTCAAGTTGACATTAAGAGTAGCTAGATAATCGGTGAGGGTTATCGTAGCATTGGCAACCAAAGCACCAGCAGGTACCTGCTCCGGCGATTTGGGGTTCACATTAAGGCTTGTGATATCGCTCGTACACGAGGCCACAGCGCAGGCTATACCTGCAGAAAGAAGAAACTTTTTCATGATTCGTTCGTAATTAGAATTTCAATTTTGCATTCAGACCGATCTCGCGTACCGCTGGGTATGCACCAGACTGGTAGCCCTGAAGGTTACCTGCTGAGAGACCGTATTCTGGATCAGTGTACGGTGCGTTCTTCCAAAGGATAGCCAGATTGCGGCCAACCAGAGAAAGGTCAAATCCCTTAATTGATCCGGCAGGATCCATTGGGAAGCTGTAGTTAATCGCGACTTCGCGAAGCTTAATGAACGAAGCATCCCAAACGTGAGACTCTTGTGCATTCCTTGCGTAACCAAAGGTGTTACCGTAGTAGTTCATGTCGCCATAAACTGCCTCGGTGTTAGCCGCAGTAACAGGATTGCCGTCTTCGTCTAGCGTAGAACCATCCCAAACTGCTACATCGCCGAGGTTAACCCCTCCGTTGTTAGAAACCAGTTCGCGACGCTCTACACCACGGTCGTTAAGTCCGGCGCTACGATCGTAGATGCCGGTGGCAAAACCGTACCAAGTATCAAGGCTAAAGAAGCTTCCGCCCATTTGCATGTCAAGCAAAACGCTCGCAGACAAATTCTTGTACCGGAATGAGGTGTTCAAACCACCATACCAATCCGGATTGATGTTGCCAATAGTTTCTGGTGCCGTAGTGCGCAAGTAGCGGTAGCCGCGAGAAGCGCTAATCGGATACACAATGGGTAATCCATTTTCGTCACGCTGGTGCGCAATTCCGAAAATTGTACCGTAGGCCTCGCCCGTCTTAGCAAGAAGCTGGAAGCCACCTTGATTGGACGTGAGCTGCAAACTTTCAGCATCTCCAAAAAGCTCCACAACCTTGTTGCGGTTGCGAGTATAGTTAAGAGCAAAATCAAGCCCGACATCTTTAGTGCGAATCGCGGAAGCGTTTAGAACTAATTCCACGCCCTGGTTTTCAATTATGCCAGCGTTGACATACTTAAAGATTGTACCGGTTGCAGAAGACACACGAGCTGGCATAATCTGGTTCTCTGATACCGCACGGTAGGCCGTCAAATCAAATCCAAAACGGTTGTCTGCAAACTGCATTTCAAGACCTGCCTCATAAGAAGTCGTGGTCTCTGGAAGAAGTCCTGGGTTATTGGATGTTGATGGAGCGGTCGCCAACGGAGTACCATTGAAGGGAGTTCCCATAACATAGATGTCACGCAATGCACCAGCAGGGGCATCAGAACCTACGCTTGCAAAGTTTGCGCGAACCTTACCGAAACTGATTCCGTCTGCATCAATCAATTCAGAGAAAATCAAACCAAGAGAGGCCGATGGGTAGAAGTAGCGATTGTTAGCCGATGGAAGCGTCGAAGAAATATCGTAGCGACCGGTTAGATCCAAAGACAGGTAGTCTTTGTACAAGAAGCTTGCGCGTCCGAAGTAACCGTCGATTCCGATGGTGTAGTTCTGCTCCGACGGAGCTGCAGGAGCGCTAACGGAGTTACTCAAGGAATAAACCCCTGGCACTACTAAACCACCATTGGTTGAAGCACCAAAGAAGTCGTAGTAGGTGCGACGAACGTTGGTTCCAAGGTTACCATTGAAATTGATGTCGCTGCCGATCATACGGTTGGCAGTTAAGATCAGGTCAAGGTTAGTCTCCGTGAAGTTGCGGTTGCGGCGAGTGTATTCCGGAACGTCAACCGAAGAAACTGAAACGCGTTCTTCTTGGAGGTCGCTGTAGGTATCAACGTTGGCGCGAGCGGTTACGTCCAACCAATCGTTTAGGCGATAGTTAGCAGTCATGTTACCGATTAAACGATTGCGCTGGTCATTTTGATAGTTCTCGTTAACCATGTAATAAGGGTTATCGAAGTAATGCGGTTGATTGGGATTAGCGTACAAGGGACCGTAAGGATTCCAGCTGATGTTTCGCTTGGTCTCATCATAGTATTGCTTGAGTTTAGCCATATCCGCTCCGACGTTGAACCACTGGCGGAAGGATTGGTTGACGTTGCGAGAATCGTATCCGGTTCCAGAACGACCGCGTCCTTTTTGCTGGGTAAACGTAGCCACAGTGCTAACAGTCAAACGATTGGAAGCTTTAAGATTGCCGCTGAAATTGAACGTGTTGCGCTGCAAGCTTGAATTAGGCTGAATACCCTTCATGTCAAACTTCGTGGCGCTCAAACGGAACGAACCGTTGTCGCTACCTCCGTCAATGGCTAAGTTGTTGTTGAATGTTGCAGAATTTTCCCAAAACGAAGAAGGATCGTTTGCACCAGCTACAAAGGGACGTGGTTGACCATCAACCATTGACTCCCAGGTGTAAACCATTAGGTTGGGGTCGAACCTCATACCAAATGATGCATCTTCCTCCATGGGGGTAACCATATCAACCGTACCGTCTCCGTTAAAGTCGTAATCGTACATCCGATAATCCGTGTAGGTTCCATTGATGGTGTCGGTGTTTCCGTAGTAGGAACCGTAGCCTGGGCCGTAGGATTTTTGGTACTTAACAAAGGTGTCTGGGTTGATGCTTCCCACGGTTAGGCCGCTTGAAAGCGTTACTCCCAAGCCTTTGCGAGCGGAACCTCTTTTAGTGCTGATCAAGACTACACCGTTGGCTGCGCGTGAACCGTATAGTGCGGTTGCAGCAGCTCCCTTTAGGATAGTGACTTTATCAATGTCCTCAGGGTTGATGTCCATAGCAGCGTTACCATAGTCGTAACCACCTCGTCCGGTGCGTTGGTTGCCCGAGTTGTAGATGTCGTTAGAAATGGGAATACCGTCTACTACAAACAAGGCTTGGTTGTTACCAGTAAGTGATTTGTATCCGCGTACGACCACATTGGACGATCCGCCCATGGTGCCTGACTGGCGAATGGTGACACCCGCAACCTTTCCAGAGAGCGATGCCATAAAGTTGGCGTCTTTCACTTTGGTTACTTCCGCTCCACTAACCTCTTGGATTGCATAACCCACGGTTTTCTTATCTCGGGTGATTCCAAGAGCCGTCACGACTACTTCGTCGAGTTTGCTTGAGGATTCCGATAACTTGACGTTAACTACTGCTCCCGATGCCGCAACCTCTTGGGTGGCATAACCGAGTGCAGAGAAAATTAAAACTGCATTTTGACTTGCTGAGATGGAATATTTACCATCAAAGTTCGTCACTGCAGCCAGATTGGTACCCTTCACACGGACTGCTACCGAGGGAAGTGCTTCGCCATTTGATGCGGCAGTAACCGTTCCTGAAGTCGTGCGCTGCGCAAAGGCAGGCAGGGACAGGAGCGTAGCCGCTACAAAAGCTATAGAAAATAATTTGCGTTTCATAGGTGTTAATAGATTGTTAAGGTTGATGCAATGTATTCAAAATTTTAATACACACGAACTTTTTTAACAAGTGCCTAACACTAAGGCCCAAATTCAGGGAATTCACAATGAGGCTCTTAGCCCCTGATTCCAGCGCCACTGCGGCCTGCCCAAGCGATTAGGGCTGCAGACATCCACACCAGAACGGCGCCCTTATCGAGGTCTAAAAAGTTGTTGAGCAGCCCGTGAACCCAGTAGGTAACCTGGCCCAATAGGGCAACAAGGACCAAACTTCGGTCGGTTCCGGGAGCCAAACGTCGGTAGGCCCCGACGCCAGTTCCAAAAATCATGGCGATGAGTAAAACGACCCAAACAAGGCCGGGCCAGCCCAATTCGGCGAGGGGCCCGATGTACTCGGAATGGGCGTTACCCATAACTCCGCCATTGGTCGATATAAAGGTGAGCTGGGAGGAATTTTGAAAGGGAGCATACTGAAACTGATAGGTATTCAGACCCCAACCCACGTGGGGCCGATCCTGCCACATGCGCAGAGCCGAGGCCCAGCGGTTTAAGCGCTCTAGGTTGGATGCGTCGGTAGAAATATTGGACGCACTTTGAATGTGCTCGCCGAAGTTGTCGCTCGAAACCGTATCGTTTTTGGTAAAAATCCGCATCCATTGGTCTTGAGTCAGCCACAAAGAGCTTGCTGCGACCAAGGCAATAAGCAGCAATTGCCGCGCTGAAATTCGCCATGCAAAAATTAGGTAGACCGCGCCGGCAGCGACCAGGCTAAGCCAAGCAGCACGGGTGTAGGAGAAGACCAAGGCGACGGTGAGCAGCAGAAAAAGTCCGAGATGAATAAAGCGCCATACCAAGGACTGCTTCCGCCAAAGGGCCCAAATAGACCAAGGATAGACAAAGGCTAATGCCATTCCATACATCGTGTGCTCTTTGTAGAAGGGGAACATGACCCAGGTTGAAGTCTCCTTAGAAAATCCGTATTGGGAGTGCACCGAGAGGGTCCAAATGGCGGCAATACCCAAACTAAATGCATAAAACGGGAAAATCAGCTTGCGCACCCAGGGCTGTTCCATGGCGGTTCCAAGCATAAAATACATGGGAATGATGAACCAGACGCGGCTGAGGACGGCCTTAAAGCTGACCAAAGGCATTTCGCTAAAGAGTATGGTGAAAGCCATCCAGCCGAGCTGCAGCAGGATTACCTGGGTCAGTGCTTGGTTTAAAATCGGCCAGGGGAGGCGGCCCTGGTGCAAAAACCGAATGAAGGCAAACAGGGTAAGGCCCGCGAGCATGACCTCTCCCGGCAAACTCAGGCCAACATTAAAGTCAGACTCCTTGAGAAGCACCGACAGGGGGGTGATTGCGACTACGGCGAGCAGAAGACTGTCAAGATGGTAGAGGGCCCAGAAAACTACTATTGCGGCAAAGGGAATAAGGGCAAGAGCATGAAGCTCAAAACCCACGACCACTGCAGTGGCTCCGGCGAGAATCACTCCCGCCACAAGGCCTGCCCGCCCGCTTAAGAAGGAAGGTTCTGCTTGAGTTCCTTCCATGTGTTGGCGCCCAAAATAACCACCATGGTGCCGACCAGGGCCGACAGGGCAGAGACCGCTACCACCAGCCATCGAATCGGATACTTCTTTTTATCAGCCGGCACCGCGGCGTTCACGCGAAAGGTCGCTGGCAGCACCTGCTCGGCGTCTACTCGAGCCTGGTCGAGTTTGGTCTTGATTTTAACCTCCTCTTCCTTCATCAGGTGGAGCTCGTCGCGCAGGGCCACATACCGGCCGCCGTACTTAGCCAAGGTATCTAGCACGTTTTTAAGCTCTTTGATGGTCTTAGGGGTTCGGCCTTCGGCAATTGCAGTTGCGTACTGCTCAGAAACCACCATGGACTGGCCCTCGTACTCGTGAACACCCTTGCCGCGAAGTCCCTTGATTTCGTCTTCCATTTCCCGCAATTCTTTGCGGACTTTTTGGTACTCGCGCTGCACCAAATTGAGTCCCACAGTGGCTCGCTCGCGCTGGATGCGGCTCTTGACGCGGTCGAGCAGGTCGACAATGGCGTTGGCCATGTCTGCCGCCATTTGCGGATCCTCGTCGAGGACGTTGATGCGTACGCTCATGAACTGCGTTCGCTCAAAGGAAATTTTGTCGCTGTACTCTTCGTGGAGATCGGTCCTGAGGGTTTTGCTCGAGGGATCCAGCTTGTAGTGCTCCATCAATTGGAAGCGTGCAGTAATGGAATCAAAGATGGCGTCTGAGGAGAGTACCTGAAGAAGCTGCTCGGCCTGCTCCTCGGAACCAAACTCCATGAAATCTTCGTCTTGGTAGGTGTTTTGCGGCAAAAGGGCCTTGGACGGGGAATTCGTGGTGGACGGGAATACCACAACGGTGGATTCGTAGAGCGGAGTTATAAACCAGGGTCCCGAGAAAATCGCGGCCGCAAGGGCGGCAATTACTGGGGCGGCAAGGAGTGCCTTGCGGTTGCGAAACAAAAAAAGCAGCAGATTCTGCGAACTTGGGTCCATAGTTAATTCAGATTCAGGTCCACAAAGATAGGTTCCTGCCCATGAGCCCCTCAAGTTGGGCCACGTCGTCGGCAAAATAGGTCCAGGCCTTGGCGCGTTCGGCCTCGGTCAGGCGCAGCGGTTCTGGGGCTAGGCTGGCCGCAATGGCCTTCTTTTTTAAGCTTCGAGGCATTTGACCCACAAGCCATCGACCCAGCCAATGGTGCTGGGCAAATGCCGTTAGTGCCGGCCACCGGACGTCGTGGGCTGCGTGTACCCTCTCTACGTGCGGAAGCGCTATCGCGCTTAAGCCAAGGTCTTGCTGTACCTCAGCCCAAAAGGCATGGGGATCGTGAAAGGCCTCTTCATAAATATATACGTGCAGCGCAGCGCCGGATGCCGACCACCGTTGGTAGGAGTCTGCATAACGACTAAGGGCGGCAAAATTCTGGCGTTGGCCCCAGGAGGCAGAGCCCAAAGCGTCTTGGTCCAGCTCCTCGATAAAACTGCCCGAAACCAGACCGTACTTGCGGGCCATTCGGTAGTGCGAAAAAGCCCGGTCCACAGGATTGCGCAGCAGCACTAAGGCCTTGACCCCGGGGTTCTTTGCGGGTAAATCTCGGGCCGCTGAGGGACTCCAGAAATAGCTTGTCGAAGCCTCCATGCGGAGCTGATTAGGCCCTGCGTCGGGCCACATGCGGGCATACTGGCTTGGCTGGCGCACAAAAGCCTGGTGCCTTCGAGGCAGGGGGTCTGGCTGGGTCCAGTAGTCGGAGTCCGCGTCGGGAGAAATCCGCAAAAAAGCCGGACTGAAGTGCAGAGGGTCCAGTTCGGAGGCATAAAAATTGGGTTCCTTGATGCGCGACATGGCCACGCCAGGGTGCTCCTGCAGCCAGTCCGCGAGGGTGGTGCTTCCTGATTTGGGAACTCCGATTAGGACCGCATTGACCATCGTCGTTTAACGCCAAAAAATTAGGGTTCGTATGCCTGTTTTGCGGTATACTGCGACCAGGGCCCAAGCGTTCCAAAACACCATGCTCCCCGTGGTGGCCCAGGCCGATCCCTCAATGCCCAGCCAGGGTATGAGTACCAGGTTGCCCAGGGCATTGGCAAGGGCTGCAAGGGTCATGGTACGCCGGGCGGACTGCTCGTGGCCCGTCATATTGAGCAGGTACATGACCGGGCCGCAGAGCGCGTTCACCATCTGACCCACTGCGAGAATCCTCAAGACGGGGGCATACTGGGCAAAGTCCGCGCTAAAAAAACTCAAAAGCCAGGGGGCCAGTACCATGATGAGCAAAAAGGCTGGAATCCCCAAAAGGGCATTGACTTGGGCCACCTGCCAGACCTCCTTTTGCAGCTCGGCCTTGCTGTTTTTGGCCCAGAGTTCCGAAATGCGCGGCCCCAGAGAGGCGTTCACGGCAAATTGGGCGAAGGTTATTAGACTGCCGATTTTAAAGGCCACCCGATAGGCGCCGATGATTTCGGGTTCTAAAAAGTACCCGAGCATTAGGGTGTCGGTCCAGGTCATGACCATAAAGAGCGTAGCCGATAAAAACATGGCGGTGGCAGAGGAGCGAAGGGGCCAAAGGCTGCGCAATTCGATGGGCCTTAGGCTTTTCCATCCGCTCCAGAGCATGAGGGCCGAGGCGCTGGCCATACCCAACAACACCCTCTCTACGCTTGAAAACCATGAGAATGAAGCCATAGCTAGTGCCACAAGTCCGAGCGAAATGCTATTCTGCAGAAGACCGAAGCGCACGAATCGTTGTCGGGCCCTTAAGTTTTCGGACCAAACCTGAACCAGGGTCCAAAAGGGCAGAACTAGGGCCGTGGTTTGCCAAAGCTCAGTAAATCCGCCATAGTATTGGGTAAGAAGGCCCGAACTGAGCCACAAAACAGACCCGAGCGCCAAGGACCCAAGCAGCGAGGCCCAGAGCACTTGACGGGTGAAGTACCGACCTGCCACCGCGTCGCGCGCAGGAATTTCCCGGAGCAGAAGGCCGTCAAGCCCCCACTTAGACAGCACCGTCAAAATACTTAAGACCGTGAAGGCCAACTCTAAATACCCGTAGCCAGGGCCTCCCAAGCGACGCAGAGCCACATAGGCAAAGGCGTAGCCGGCCAAGGCTCCGGCAACCTTTAAGGCCAGAACCACCGAGGAACTGCGCAGAAGGCGCTGCCAGGATTGGGGAAGGGCAGACCATGTAAGGGGCATGGCGCAAAGGTCATACTTTTGAGGGAATGGCCACCCCACCTCGCCCAGCTCGGCTCGCGGTCAACGCGCGATGGTTGCTGCCCGGCTCCCTTGAGGGCACGGGCTGGTACAGCCACCGCCTGCTTGAGCGTTTGGCGACGACCCCCGAATGGGAGCTTCACCTGTTTTTTGACCGGCCCGTCAAGGATTTTAACTACCC
>JBEEMM010000034.1:0-11681 GCA_041192685.1 Bacteroidota bacterium
GCGGAGCCTCCGCCCGCGATTTCAAGTACATACTTTGCCGGACCCTCTGAAGGTAAAGGCATGTCGTTCATGGGCTGGGCATTGGCCTGAATGCTGACGACCTCTCCGTCTGCATTGAGGTAGATGATGTCCAGGGGCACGTAGGTATTGCGCATCCAAAAGCTTTGGGGCCGCTCCTCCGCCATTATAAACAGCATGCCAGTACCCTCGGGAACGCTTCTTCGGTACATCATTCCTTGGGCTGTTTCTGCGGAAGTCTCGGCTAATTCCAGGCGAAACGATGCAATAGTGTCGCCATTTTGGTCCACGAAGGCCCCAACTCCCTCTTCGGTAAACTGGGGTTCCATAGACTGGATTTCTGCGGCCCTTGACTGGTTTGGCTGCCGCGAGTCCGGTTCGCTGCGGAACCATGAACCCACCGAGGGAAGGATTAAACCAATCAATGCCAAAAGCATAAGTCCCAATCCAAGACGCTTCAGTAGAATTCGGTTCATGCTTAGGCGGATTTAAGGGGCTTCTTAAGGCTGCGAATCCAGAGCCACAGTCCGGCGGCGGCTAAGGGAATGCTAAGCCATTGCCCCATGTTCAAATCCATGCCTGTTTCGAAGTCCTTTTGGTTGGCCTTGACAAATTCGACCACGATTCGAAATCCAAAAACCAGGGCGAGGAAGGCCCCCAAAATTTGCCCCTCCCTCGCCGCAGCTCCGCGCTGAAAGAGCAGCAAGAGGAAGGCATAAATCAAGGCATAGGCTATGGCTTCATAGATTTGGCTCGGCGCGCGCGGAATTCCGTAGGCTTTGAGTACGTAGTAGCCATTTTCCTCTCTTACTAGTTGGTCTTGAGGCAGGTAGAGGTGTCGGTTGTCGGCGTTTTGGCGGTTGATCAAGGGCTCAAGGTAGAGTTCCACCATGGACTGAACCCCGTCAAGGCTTGCCGTCTCGGTGGGCTTAAAGCGCATTTCGTACTCCGGCAGGCTAAGGCTGTCGGTTTCTAGGCTTTTGCCTGTGGGAATGTAGTCAACCTCAGAAACGTCGCGGGCAAAGTAGCGTTCTACGTAGTCGGTAATGTTCCGCACAAAAACGGTTTCTACGGCGGAATTTTGAGGCTGGCCGTAGATCTCGCTGTTGGTGAAGTTGCCGAGGCGAATGAATGCAGCCGCCAAGGCCACGGTAATTACCACCCGGTCGAGCAACCACAGCGAGCTCTTGCCAATGGGCTTTAGGTACTTGCTTCGGAACCAGATTAGTGCAGCAATAATTACAATGGCAGCACCGTGCGAGGCCAGGCCCCCTTTCCAGGGCATTAAAATTTCTAAAGGGTGCTCGCGGTAGTAGCCCCAATCGTAAAAGAACACATGACCCAATCTCGCTCCGACCACTGTGGCTACCACCATGGTAGACAAAAGGGCGTCCAAAATGCTGAGGTCGATGCCCTCGTCTTTGAATACTTTTTTCATCCAGCGGAATCCCAAGAAAAATCCGAGAAAAAAGAAAAGCTGGTAGTAGCGGATGAAGAGCGGACCGAGTTCAATGCCGCGGTCGGCGACCCAAGTGATGGTGGCAAGCATGGCCTAAAGTTAGGATTTCTCGCTCAGCCTTGGTCCGGGAATTCTGACTTTTTAGGAACGGGGTCAAATCCCGAAGTCCCCCAGGGATGGCAGCGACTTAACCTTCTGATTGTCAGCCATGATCCTGAAAAAGGACCCCACTCTTTGATGGCTTCGCCGGCGTAGGTCGAGCAGCTTGGGTAGTGTCGGCAGCTCGGCGGGGTGAGCGGAGAAATGACGTATTTATACAATCCAATTAGGGCGAGCATCGGCGCTGAGGCAATCCAGAGGAACCCGCGCTTCATTCGAGGCGGTAGCTGCTCCCTTCAGGCCCGTCGAGAACCACGATTCCCCCTTCGGCAAGGCAATCCCTTAGGGCATCGCTGGCTGCCCAATTTTTGGTTTCGCGCGCCTTTTGCCTCACATCTAGAACCACCGACATGGCGGAGTCGAGTGCTTTTTGCCATTGCTGGTTGTTGGCCTGGTGCTCGGGAGCGAGTCCCAAAACCTCAAACATCCAAACCTCCATTCGGCCTAGGAGTTGTTTTGCCCCTGAAGTTCCGAGCACCATGGGGTCGTTTTGGTCCGCGGCAATTGCTTTGGTCGCCTCAAAAAGCTGAGCAATTAGTATGGGACTGTTCAAATCCTGGTTCATGGCTTCGGTACAAGCAGCATCCCATTCGCCGAAGTTCCACGTTCCCTGTTCAGGCCCTTGGGCCAGTCGCTTGCGAAGGACCTCCATGGAGGCGAGCAGTCGATGGTAGCCTTTTTCAGCAGCCTGCAGCGCGGAGTCACTAAAGTCCAAAACGCTCCGGTAGTGGGCCTGGTGCATGAAAAACCGCACTGCTCCTGGGCTGTAGGCCTTGCTCAGATGCTCGCTCTTGCCCGTGAGCAGGTCGCGAGGGTCCAAAGTATTGCCGGTGGACTTGGCCATTCTCTTGCCGTTGAGCGTGAGCATGTTGGCATGAAGCCAGTAGCGCGCGCCTCCTTTGCCTGTGGCCCCTTTGTTTTGAGCAATTTCGCATTCATGGTGCGGAAACTTTAAGTCCATTCCCCCTCCGTGGATGTCAAATTCACTGCCTAAGTATTTGGTGCTCATTGCGGAGCATTCCAGGTGCCAGCCGGGGAAGCCTTCGCTCCAGGGCGAGGGCCAACGCATGATGTGTTCGGGCAGGGCCTTCTTCCAGAGGGCAAAGTCTAGCGGATGGCGCTTGTCTTGCTGGCCTTCTAGGTCGCGGGTTCCGGACTCGAGGTCGTCAATGCTGCGGCCAGACAGTTCTCCGTAGGGATGTTTTTGGAGGTAGGTCTCAATGCTGAAGTACACGCTGCCCTTGGCTTCGTAGGCATAGCCCTCGGCGAGAAGCTTCTTGATGAGCTCCATCTGCTCCACAATATGGCCGGTGGCGGTGGGCTCAATAGAGGGAGGCAAGGCGTTGTATGCTTGCATTACGGCATGAAAGCCAAGCGTGTAGCGCTGAACGATTTCCATCGGCTCGAGCTGCTCGAGGCGCGCCTTTTTGGTGATTTTATCTTCTCCCGCGTCGGCATCGTTTTCGAGGTGGCCGGCGTCGGTAATATTCCGCACATAGCGCACCTGGTAGCCCAGATGCTTTAGGTAGCGAAAGAGCAAGTCAAAACTCAAAAAAGTACGTGTGTTGCCCAGGTGCACGTCGCTGTAGACGGTCGGACCGCAGACGTACATTCCGACGTGCGGAGCATTCAGAGCTTCAAACGGCCGAAGGGCGCCGGTCAGGCTGTCGTACAGGTGCAGGGTGCTCATGTGGTCGGGCTGTCGCCAAACGTGGTTTGCAGTTGAATGTAGGCTAAAAATTCTGTTTTCAGGGCTTCTTCGGTCAAAAATCGACCGTGGTACTCTGCCGTTATGGTGCTGGAGTGTACGTCGCGGATTCCGCGCGCATTGACGCAAAGATGCTTGGCATCAATCATTACGGCTACATCCTGGGTGCCCAGTGCCTCGATGAGGGACTCTACAATCTGACGGGTTAAGCGCTCTTGTACTTGGGGACGCTTGGCATAAAAGTCGACGATGCGGTTCATTTTACTCAAGCCAATTACTCGGTCCTTGCCCAGGTAAGCGATGTGGGCGCGGCCGACGATGGGCATAAGGTGGTGTTCGCAGGTAGAGTAGACGACGATGTTTTTTTCCACCAGCATTTCGCCATAATGGTAGTTGTTCTCAAACGTATTCATGTCGGGAGCCCGGTCGGGATGAAGTCCGCCAAAGGTCTCTTTAACGTACATTTTTGCCACGCGCCTCGGGGTTCCGCGCAGGCTGTCGTCCTCGAGGTTCATTCCGAGGGTTTCGAGAATTCCGCGCACATGGCCTTCAATAAGGGCGATTTTTTGGTCGTCACTGAGCAAAAATGCGTCGTCGCGGAGCGGGGTGGAAACGCTCGCACTCAAGTGATCGGGGTCGGGAGATTTCATAGGCACAAAGGTATAGGGGCATTGGGGCGAAAATGGTACTTTTGCCGTCATGAATCATGCCGTTGTAATTGCTGGAACTGGATCAGTCCTCCCTGAAGAAATCATACCCAACTCCGCGTTCTTAGACCGCGAATTCATGGACGAAAATGGCCAGCCCTTTCCTTACTCCAACGAGGTAGTCATTGAAAAGTTTCAGCAAATAACCGAAATCGTGGAGCGCCGTTATGCGCGTGCTGACCAGAATTCCTCAGACCTAGGTACCGAAGCCGCCCAAAAGGCACTTCAGCAAGCCGGCTGGAATCCTGAAGACCTCGACTTAATTATTGTGGGGCAGAATTACGGAGACATCGATTTTGGCACCCGCCGCATTGATCAGTTGCCCTCAATTGCCTCGCGGATCAAGCACAACCTTGGTGTGGCCAACCCCAGTACCGTCGCCTTTGATGTGCTTGCGGGCTGCCCAGGCTGGATTCAGGGCGTGCTGGTTGCCAACGCATACTTGCAAGCTGGAATGGCTAAAAAGGCTCTGGTAATCGGTACCGAAACGCTCTCTCGCATCATCGACGTGCACGATCGCGATTCCATGATTTTTGCGGACGGCGCGGGCGCTACCTGCCTGGAGGTTCGCGAAAACGCTCAGGGTGCAGGTATTCTCGGCTTCGCAAGTGTGTCTCATACCAAAGACGAGGCCTACTACCTACAATCCTCGCCTTCGGTTAATCCGCTGGGAGACCGCAATGAGCGTTTTTTGCGCATGAAGGGACGCAAAATTTATGAATTTGCCCTTCGCCATGTTCCCGATGCCATGAAGGCCGCTCTTGACCATGCAGGCGTCGACCTCAAGGACGTCAAAAAAATATTCATGCACCAGGCCAACGCCAAACTCGATCACGGGGTAGGAGAGCGCCTTTACAAGCTCTATGGTATGGTTGCGGACCTCGACCAGGTCATGCCCATGTCGATTCAGCACATGGGCAACAGTTCGGTGGCTACCGTGCCCACCCTGCTTGACCTTGTTTTGCGCGAAAAGTACCAGGGCCACGAGGTGAGTCCCGGCGACATCGTGCTTTTTGGCAGTGTTGGCGCAGGAATGAACATCAGTGCCTTCGTCTACCGGTTTTAATTGGCTCCATAAAAAAGGCGAGACCCGAGGGTATCGCCTTTAATTGGTTTTTGCTTAAGCTTTTACCACTTCGAACTTTGAGCGAGCAGGTTCAGAAGCTGCTTCTCAAGTTCGGTAAGTTGCTCGGCCACTACTCGGCGCTGGTCCTTCATGGACTGCGTAGGATCCGATCGCATCGAGTAGCTTCCCCATGATGCAGAGCTAAGTCGGTCGCGAAGGCCGGGCATGGTTTCAAACTCCTTGCTGGCAATTAATTCATCCCCGTCGAGTATCAAGCCCAGCGAACGCCATTCTGCGCGGACCTTGGCCACCTCACCGCGCAGGTTTGCGGGGCTGTTCACGCCATAGTCAACCTGCTTTTCGATGCGGTCTAGGCGCGTCTCAACCTCGTCCATTTGCCGTGAAACCACATCCATGCGCTGCTGTAAGGCATCGAGCTGGTTTTGGAGCAGAACCAAATCGGCAGACTTTTCGGCAGGAAGGCTTAGGTTGCCCAAGTGCGATAGGGTAAAACCGAGGGGCTTGGTCAGGGTATCAATCTTGGTTCCGTGCACTCCCACGAGCTGCAGGCTGTAGTTGCCCGCTGGCGCCAGGTATGAGCCCTTATCTGGGGAGGCAGACCGAGCCAATTTACCGTCCCAGGTGCTCCGCTTTAGTCCGTTGACGTACTTGGCCTGCAGGATACGAACCACCTTGCCTTCGCTGGAACGAATTACCAGCGATAAATGGGGCTTGGCCTCCTCAGCCTCCGCCCGAATTGCTTCTTTGCTGGGGTAAACGGCCGCGGAATTTTTCTTCTCCAGCTCCTCGCGCTGCTCCTTTAGGGTTTTGGGTGCGTTTTTAACCCAGTAGGTAAAAGTGGCTCCAACCTTGGGATTGTCGGCCATGTAGTAGCCCGCGCCCAAAAATCCTGCACCGCCGTAGCCCAGAGGAGAGGCCTCGTGGTAGAGCACTACGGGCTTGATAGGGAGTACAATAGCCTCATTCTTTTTGATGTCGTTTTTAATCTCGCGCAAGGGGCTGTAGTCGTCTAAAACATAAAAACCACGGCCAAAAGTGGCCAGCACGAGGTCGTCTTCGCGTTGCTGAATGGCGATGTCGCGCACGGCTATGGTAGGCAGTCCCTTCTTGAGTTCCGTCCAGGTGAGGCCGCCGTCGGTGCTGGTAAAAACACCAAACTCCGTTCCCACAAAGAGCAGGCTTGCGTCTTTATGGTCCTCGGCAATTACGTAGGTTGAGCCCCGCTGCGGCAGTCCTGCACTCAGTGCTTCCCATGTTTTGCCTCGGTTTTTGCTGACCATTAGGTAGGGCTTAAAGTCTCCGTTTTTGTGGTTGTTGAACACCGCATAAAGCACGTCGGCGGAATGCTGCGACCACTTGACATCATTGACAAAGGTCAAATCCGGAATCCCCGGAAGCTTGTCGAGCTTGGTCCAATTCGCTCCTGCGTCGCTCGATACTTGGATCAAGCCGTCGTCGGTTCCCACCGCGAGCAGGCCCTTGACCTTAGACGACTCGTGCAGCGCGGTAATGGTGCCGTACATGGAGGTACTCTGCTTGTAGGCAATGGCATCGAGTCCTTGAATTTTGCCCATGACCGGGAGCAGGTGCCGGTCCAGTTGCCGCGATAAATCACCCGAAATAGGCGTCCAGCTGTTGCCGCGATTGGTACTCTTAAATACCACGTTGGCTGCAAAATAGAGGGTTTTTGAATCGTGCGGACTAATTAAAAGGGGAGCATCCCAGTTCCAACGCCAGGCCTTGCCGCCAGTCGGCTCAATCGGTTTGATGGGCACACCCTCGCCGGACTTTTTGTCGAATCGCTGAAGTCCGCCATACTGCGCTTGGGCGTAGACGATGTTGGGGTCGCTGGGATCAATTTGCGATTCAAAACCGTCTCCGGTTTGGGTCACGTACCAATCGCTGTTCACAATTCCGCGGTCGTTGAGGGTACGGCTCGGACCTCCCAGCGAGAAGTTGTCCTGAGTTCCGCCATAAATTCCATAAAATGGCTCGGCATTGTCCACCGAAACCCGGTAAAATTGCGTAATCGGCAGGTTCTCCTTGTAGTGCCAGGCTTGGCCGTGGTCCCAGGTCTCATAAATTCCTCCGTCGCAGCCCAGTATTAAGTGCTTCGGATTAGACGGGTTTTGCCAAAAGGCGTGGTTGTCGACGTGCTTGTTCTTCTCGCCAAGGTTCTTAAAAGTGGCTCCACCGTCTTCGGACCATTTCACGTAGGTGTCCATGCTATAGAGGGTGTTGGCATCGCTGCGCGACGCGATTAGCTCCACGTAGTAGTTGCCTGAGGTGGCGTGGTCGCTGCGCTTGCTGTAGGATGCGCCGCGGTTCGTGCTTCGGTAGGTTCCATGGCCCTCGACCATCAGGTAGTGCAGGTCAGGGTTCACCGGCGAAATAGCCAAGCTCAGCCGCCCCTTATCGCCACTGGGAATGCCATTCTTAACCTCTGACCAGGTTTCGCCGCCGTCTTCGGACTTCCATAGGCCGGATTCGGGTCCGCCCGAGACGTAGGTGTGGACGTGCCTGCGGCGCTGGTGGGCCGTAGCAAACAAAACATTAGGGTTGCGCGGATCCAAGTGCACTTCGTTGAATCCCGTGTGCTCCGACACGTTCAGCACCCTCCTCCAGGTCGTTCCTCCGTCGGTGGTTTTGTAGATTCCGCGCTCGCCGCCGCTGCTCCAAAGGGGGCCGTAGGCTGCGACCCACACGATGTTCGAGTTTTTGGGATGCACGGCAATCATTCCAATGTGTTCTGAGGTTTTAAGCCCGACGTTGGTCCAGCTCGAGCCGCCGTCGGTCGATTTGTAGACCCCGTCTCCGTAAGCTACCGAACGCTGGTTGTTGTTCTCGCCAGTGCCTACCCATACCGTGTGGGAGTTGCTCGGGTCCAGGGTGATGCATCCGATCGAGTAGGAGCCTTGGTCGTCAAAAAGGGGTTCAAAGGTCAGTCCGTGGTTGGTAGTTTTCCATACACCACCCGAGGCCGCAGCGACGTACCATTCGTCGGGGTTCAGGGGGTTGATGGCGAGGTCTGCTACGCGGCCGCTGGTGAGGGCCGGTCCGACGGCACGAAAGGCCAGAGCGTCAAGTTTTTGGGCTTCAAGCGAGGCAGGCAGGGCGAGCAGCGCTGCCATCCAAATAAGATGTTTCATAGCCCTAAAATACATCAGGTTGTAGCCCCTGGCTGCACCGACCTAGAATCGAGCCCGGTAGGTGGCCGTAATTCGCTGGTGCAGCGTGGGCAGAACCCAATCCCCGCCGCAGGGCGGATTGATGCTTCCACTGGTTTGAACCAGGTTGTAGGCCAGGTCTAGTGCGTACTCAAGCTCTTGGTAGCCGATTCCCAATCCAAGCATGCGATGCGCGCTGTGGTCCGAGAAGACCGTGGCTGAGCCGGACCACTGAAATCCAGACCGAGCCGTCCATGCTTCGGACAGGCGGTACTCGCCACCGAGTTTAAACTGCTGGTGGGCTTGGAGTTCATCAGCCATAGCCCTGCCAATGTCGTAGTACGACAGGGGGCTACCGATGAGGGCATTTACCGCACCATGGTACATCCAAACTCCAGTCAGCGCGGCCTTGGTTCCAAAAGTTCTCGCAAAGCCGAGTTGCATTTGAAAGGGCAGTTGGTAGCTGAATTTTTGCTTGTCGTAGAGCTCAAACGGCGTCAGAGTAACCGTTGGATCGTTGGCTTCAGGCCTCACTCGGTTTCGGTATTCCCAGTCCACTTCTGCCGTGGTCGCGGGCTGAATGGCTGCGCTGATTCGCAAATGCTCAGTGGCTTGGAAGGCAACTCCAAGCTTTAGGGACCAAAGGCTCCAGTTGCTGCTATCGACCACTGTTTTTTCATAAGCCTTGGTCAATCCAATGGGGCTGAATCCCGATTCGGTAAGAATAAGCCGTTCCTGCGCGCGCCCGGTTCGGCTCTCCACCCTTAAGCCTACCGAAATCTTTGACGTTTTGAAAGCAATAGGAACCGACCATGAGGAGCTTGAATACTCACGCACAAAACGTTGCTGTCGGTAGGTGGGTAGGCCCTCTGCGTCGGCGCTGTACTGATTTCCCGCCCCTGCATCCGTCAGGTAGCCCATGTAGGCCGCATAGGCATCGTAGAGTCCGCTGCTTAGAAGCTGGTCTGGGCTGGACCCGTTGGACTGGCTTATCCAGGTAGAGACAGCGGATTCTTGAGGGTTGGGTTCTGACAGAATCCAGTAGTTGGGGAACCATCCCTGCTGCTGGTGTGCCAGGCCCAGGGAAAATCGAACTTTGCTGTTATGCCGCCAGGCACCTACGATGTAGGCTTGGCCAATACCCGCTCCTTGGCTATTCAAGTCCGCTCGGTCCGACCGAAAGTGGCCGCTCAATTCCATTCCGCCGAAGCTGCTCGAATTCATCAGGGCTGGATTTTCAATACTCGACGTACCGTCGCCCCCTAAGGCCGCGAGTGCACCGGCAGAACCGTTATATCGGGCGGTGCCGAAGAGCTGGTTGCGCTGCATCCACACGGCGCTCATGGTGCTTTGACCATGAGCGGACGCTAGCCCGAGACTTAAGGCAATCAGAATAAAATACGGGTTACGCTTCATAATGACGGTGGTCTTCGAGTGCCTGAACTACTTCGCTGTGTGCTGCTGCTGGGTTCCCGCTGCGGCTGCGGCTGCATGGAAGGCGCAGAACCTCCCGACCGACTTGGGCTCGTCGTATTGCTTGCTGGCCTTTGCTCTTGTGCGGCCGGGGGCCGAACTTCTTTCTGCGGAACCGGCTGGCGCGTGCTTGGTTGACCACTAGTTGCTGGCCGAGTTTGCCCGCTGCCCCGGCTTTGCTGGGGTTCTGCAATGCTTCCCGGACGTTCGACCGCTCGTTCTTCGCCTGAGGATCCTTGACGAACCTGCACCGCTTCGCGCGGTTCTGTAGTTTCTAGACGGCCTCCACCAGGGTTATTTTCTACAACCGGACGTCGGTAGGGCATTACTCCCGATTGGATTTGTTGGCGCCGTAGTCCGTCGTCAGGGGTAGGTTCTGGATTGCCCCCGCCGCCAGGCTGGATTCCGCCCCAGCCTTGGTTGTTCCATCGGTTATAGCCGCCGAAACCGCCGTAGCCATAATAGCCACCGTAGCCGCCGTAACCATAATATCCGCCGTTGCCCCAAGGACTGTTCCAGCCCCATGGATCGTTCCAGTAGTTTCCTCCTCCGTAGCCCCAAGGGTCGTTCCAGTAGTTTCCTCCTCCGTAGCCCCAAGGGTCGTTCCAGTGGTCATTCCAGCGGTTTCTGCGGTTCCATCGGTTGGGTTGATTCCAACCAGCCCCATATCCATAGGGATGCATCCAGGGTTGGCTCCAGTTGTTGTAGTAGGTAGGGTAGTACTCATAGCGGATTATGGTCCGCGTACGTCCGGCTCGATTTCTGTTTTCAGCGCTGCGGTCGCCCATGTCTTGGTCCTCGATTCCTTCTTGGTAGCCGCGGTCGAATCCAGACTGGTAGCCTTCGCGGTATGCCTGGGTGTTGGTCCATGAGTAGCTCCCGTCAAAATCACGGTAGGTTCCTTGGCTGCCGCAGGCAGTCAGCAGGGAAGCAAGAGGTAGGAGGATTAGGTAGGAGCGCATTGGGCGTACTTTTGAGGTTCAGTATACAAGAACCAATTTTTATACCAAATAATGGCGAAGAATCTCACGCCTCGCGAAGTCGACTACAGCAAATGGTACAACGAGCTCATTATTCAGGCGGATCTCGCCGAGAATTCTGGGGTGCGCGGATGCATGGTCATCCGGCCGCACGGCTACGGCATCTGGGAGCGCATGCAGCGCGCGCTCGATGACATGTTCAAGGCGACCGGCCACGTGAACGCCTACTTCCCGCTATTCATTCCCGAGAGTTTCCTCTCGAAGGAAGCGGAGCACGTGGAAGGATTCGCGCCGGAGTGTGCCGTCGTCACGATGGGTGGCGGCAAAGTGCTCGAGGAGCGCCTCGTGGTGCGCCCCACATCGGAGACAATCATCTACTCGATGTTCGCGAAGTGGGTGCAGAGCTATCGCGACCTACCGTTGCTGTATAATCAGTGGGCCAACGTCGTGCGCTGGGAAATGCGCACGCGGTTGTTCCTGCGCACAATGGAGTTTCTCTGGCAGGAAGGCCACACGGCGCACACGACGCACGACGAGGCGGAGGAAGAGACCCGTCGCATGCTGGGCGTGTACCGCGAGTTCATGGAAGGCTACATGGCCATGCCCGTGATCACCGGACAGAAGACAACCTCTGAGAAGTTTGCCGGCGCCCTTCGCACGTATGCCTGTGAAGCGATGATGCAGGACAACAAGGCGTTGCAGGCGGGTACGTCGCACAACCTCGGGCAGAACTTCGCCAAGGCATTCGACCTCAGCTTCCAGAACGAGCAGGGGGAGCAGGCGTTCGCGTGGAACACCAGCTGGGGCGTCTCGACGCGCATGATCGGTGGCTTGGTGATGACGCACGGCGATGATGCCGGGCTGCGATTGCCACCCAAGCTCACGCCGATTCAGATGGTCATCGTACCGATCTGGAAGACCGA
>JBEEMM010000035.1:0-11143 GCA_041192685.1 Bacteroidota bacterium
CGTCAGCACGTCGCCCACATTCACAAACACGGGTTTGTCGGGGCTTGGCTTGCGGTAGAAGGTTCCGATCATCGGGGCCGTCACCGTAACGTACCTGGAGTTGTCGTCGGCCTCCGCACTTTGGTCTGCTGCTGCTGGCATCGAGGGCTGGTTGTAGGCGGGAGCAACAGCCATAGGAGCCTGTGCATAAACTACGCCCTCGGGCCCGGTCTTTACGGTAATCTTGTAGTCGTCTTTTTCAAGGGAAACTTCTTGGGCTCCGCTCTTTACGACAAAACGAATAAAATTTTGTAGGTCTTTAAGATCCATAGTTGGGTTGTTATTGAGGCAAAAGTGCAATTAAAAAAGCAAAACCCGGCATCAAGACAGGGCTTGCTCCGGGTTTTTTATTCACAAAAGTGCGCAGAACGCAAATTAGTTCTAGGCTTCTGCAGCTTCGGCTGCGGCAGTGTTGTCAATGACGACCTTGCCTTTGTAGTACATCTTGCCTTCGTGCCAGTAGGCGCGGTGCATCAGGTGGGCTTCACCCGTAGCCGAGCACACCGTGAGCGTAGGCATGGGAGCCTTGTCGTGGGTGCGGCGCTTGTCGCGGCGGGTACTGGATTGTCTGCGTTTAGGATGTGCCATGATTACTCAGTTTAAAAAATTACCTTCTCTTTAGCTAACTACGTTCGTACTTCGTTCTTATTCTTCTTCGCTCGAATCGTCCCAATCTGAATCATCCCAGGCGCCTTCGGCGTCTCGTTCTTTGCGGAGCTCGGGCTGAACACGCTGCAGCGGAACCGACAATGCCACTAGTTCATAGAGGTATTGCTTGAGGTCTGCTTCGTAGGATCCGTGCGGAAGAACCAGCACTTCGGGCTCGCTGTCGTCGAAGGCTTCACCGAACTTTACCACCACGCGGAAGGAATTCTTCAGCTCGAGCACGAAGGGATCGTCGCTCAGGTCGCAGGTGCAGTCCATGGCTCCTTCGTAGGCAAAATCCAGTTCCAACATGTGGTTGGCTTTGCGAAGGGTCAACTTGACCGTTGCGGGGTGCAGGCCTTCAAGTTCCTGCAAGGGGAATTCAGAAAAGAACGTTTCGTCGAGGACGAACTCAAATTGATGTTCACCAAGTGCAAGACCCGAGAACTGGAGTATGGTTTCACGTGGTCTCACGACGAATTTCGCATTGAGCCTGCGAAGGTACTAAAATATCTTTAACGCTCAGCGCGTTTTGTGGCGATTCTTTACCACCTCGACTGCGGTGCCCAGGGCGGCAAGCATGCTCCCCGGGTCGGCCAAGCCCTTGCCAGCCAGGTCCCAGGCGGTTCCGTGGTCGGGCGAAGTGCGCACCAAGTCCAGTCCTGCCGTGCTGTTGACGCCGTCGTGAAAGGCAAGCATTTTAAACGGAATCAGGCCTTGGTCGTGGTAGAGCGCCAGCGTTGCGTCAAATCGACGGTAGCTGCGGGCCGCAAAAAATCCGTCGGCGGCAAAGGGCCCTGCCACGTCGAGGCCCTTGTCTTCTGCGGCTTGGATCGCTTCAGCGAGCCAGCCTTGCTCGTCGGTACCAATGCGTCCGCCGTCGCCGGCGTGGGGGTTCAGGGCGAGTAGGGCCAGGCGCGGACGGAGTACTGCAAAATCCGTTTTTAAAGCCTTGTCGAGTGCGCAGAGTTTTTTGACTACTCGCTCGGCCGAGAGGGCCGACGAAACCTCAGCCAGAGGAAGGTGCTCGGTGGCCAGGGCGACCGTGAGTTCAGCGCCCCGAAGCATCATGAGGGCTTCGCCTCCCGCTGCGGCGGCGAGGTAGCTGGTGTGGCCGGTGAATCCCGGCAGCGGAACGTGTTCCTTGCTCAGGGGCGGCGTCACCAGCGCGTCGATTTGCCCGGCGCGCCAGGCGTCTAGGGCTAGGTTGAGGCTGTCGAGGGCAGCTTGGCCAGAGGCCAAGGTTCCGCGCCCAAAGGCCCAGTCCACCGGCGGCAGCGGCCACTCGCAGGGAACCGAGGGAACCACCAACCCCAGCGCCGCAGCCTGTTGGGCGACGAGCACCGGATCGGCAAACCAGACGAATTCGACGTCAGCTGAGCGCTCCATCTGCGCCAAGGCCTTCAGCACCACCTCAGGACCGATGCCGTTGGGGTCGCCTAAGGTGATGCCGATGCGAACCGCCATTAAGCGCGGGATTGAGCCGTCAAGAAGTGGGTGAGCAGGCGCACGCCAACGCCGGTTCCGCCCTTGCCGTAGTAGGTCACGGGGCGGTCCAAGAAGGCGGGTCCAGCGATGTCCAGGTGCACGTAGGGGTAGTCGATGAAGTACTCCAAGAACTTGCCGGCAGTAATCATTCCGGCCTCGGCGCCGCCAATGTTTTTGATGTCGGCAATCTCGCTTTTAATGAGGTCCTTGTAGTCGTCCCAGAAGGGGAATTCCACGAGGCGCTCGTGCGTCATCCCTGCGCTGGCCTGCAGGGCATCCCAGGTGGGGCGGTCGGCGGTTCCCATGGCCACGGTGGCGTAGGGGCCGATGGCGCGCGAGGCTGCTCCGGTCAGGGTGGCCAGGTCGATGACCAGCTTTGGCTGGTACTTTTTGGCGTAGTGCAGGGCGTCGGCCAAGATCAGGCGCCCTTCGGCGTCGGTGTTGAGCACCTCGACGGTGACTCCGTTCGAGATCGTGATGACGTCGCCCGGAACCAATGCGTTGCCGTTCAGGCGGTTGTCGGTAGCCGGAATCAGGCCCACCACGTTGACCGGGAGCTTTGCGGCGGCCACGGCGCAGAAGGTTCCGATCACGGCTGCGGCGCCCGACATGTCGCACTTCATGTCTTCCATAAAGTTGCTGGGCTTCAGGCTGATTCCGCCCGTGTCGTAGACGACGCCTTTGCCAACCAAGACGGTGGGATGCTCCTGGGTAGCTCCTTCGCCGCGGTATTCAAGCACGATGAAGACGGGAGGATCCACCGAGCCCTTGTTAACGCCCAGCAATCCGCCCATTTTTAGGGCTTCAATTTGGGCCTTGTGGAGCACCGTGCACTTGAATCCGTGCTCCTGCGCAAGTTCTTCAGTCCGCGCGGCGAGCTCCAGGCTTCCGAGCTGCAGCACCGGCGTATTGATGAGGTCGCGCGCCTCTGCTACGCCCTCAATTAGGGACTTCCATTGGGCGAATTCCGTAGGGTCTGCGCCTACTACGTCGAGCTGGTCAAGGCTCCATTGGTCCTTTGCCTTAATGCCAAAGAGTTTGGTGAAGCGGTAGGCGTTCAGGGCCAGGCCTTCGGCCACGGTCAGGGCGGCGGGCTGCGCGTCGAGCACCACGTTGCGTAGCTTGTTTTTGGCCAAAATTCCGCCCAGGTCGGCGCCCAGTTGGCGCAGGGTATGCAGTCCTTCGGGCGTCGCGGCGTCGGCATCGCTGGTGGCCAGCATCAGGTCACCGGTGGCTGTAGCTAGGTGCATCCAACCCTTCACCCCGCGGTCGACGCGGTTTTGGTAGGCATTCAGGGCGGAATCTTCGATGCCTGCTGCACGCAAAGCATCGACATTGGGGCGGAGCAGGGCGCGTACGGCGGCGCCGGCAGAAGAGGGAACAAGGCTGCGTTTCATACCTACGAAGGTAGCGCTCGTACCTTTGCCGCATGTTCACAGGAATCATCGAAAACCTCGGCCAAATCGCGGCCATCACCCCCGACGGAGGCAACGTGCACTTCGACGTGACGTCGACCCTGGCGCCCGAGCTCAAAATCGACCAGAGCGTGGCCCACGACGGCTGCTGCCTGACGGTAGTGGCGCTGCACGGTGAGGGGGTTCCGCGGGGATTCCGCGTGACCGCCATCGCCGAAACCCTCGATAAAACCTGCCTCGGAACCTGGACCGTCGGCCGCGTCGTCAACCTCGAGCGCGCCGCCCTGGTCGGAAGCCGCCTCGACGGCCACACCGTGCAGGGCCATGTCGACTCGGTGGGCCGCGTTACCGAAGTCTCCGAAACCAACGGCAGCTGGCGCGTCGCCGTCGAGCACCCAGCATACGAGCTGCACCGCACCGTCCCCAAGGGGTCGATCACGCTCAACGGCGTGTCGCTGACCGTGGTGGATTCCGGCCCGACGCACTTCAGCGTGGCGCTGATTCCCTACACCTGGGAGCACACCAACCTTTCGAAACTGAAGGTCGGCGACCCCGTCAACCTCGAGTTTGACGTTCTCGGAAAGTACGTGCTGCAGTACCTGCGCGAGCTCGGAAGCCTTCCGCGCTAAACCCCTTCAGGCCTAACTTTAGACCCCATGCGCCACTTTGCCGTAGACGTCGAAACCGCGAACAACCAGCGCTCCAGCATCTGCCAAATTGGTTTGGTGGAGGTGCTCGACGACCGCGTGGTGCCGGTCTACAGTTCGCTGGTGCGTCCGCCGGGCAATGCCTACAACTACCACAACATTCAGGTGCACGGAATCCAGCCGGAGGACACGCGCAATTCCCCTACGTTTGAGGACGTTTGGCCCGACATCGCCGCCTACTTTGCCCACACGGTCTGGGCGCACAACGCGCCCTTTGACTTCGGATGCCTGACCGCGACGTTGGAGCATTATTACGTGCCGGTTCCAACCTGGAAGAAGGGCTGCACCTACCGCGAAACCCGCATGGGCCTCAAGAGGGCCTGTGAACACTACGGAATCATTTTGCTCAACCACCATGACGCTCTGGCCGATGCCACTGCCTGCGGCGAGGTCCTGCGCCGGCTGCGCATGGAGCGGACGCCGGAGGGGTTGAGGTAAGCCAGTTGCTCGTAGCTAGTTACTCGTGCGAAGCGCGGTCCCCCTGAAAAAACTCCGCAATCGAGTTAGCAAGGGGCCGCAGGACCTCAGCTTCAAAGGCATCTAGGTCTGCGCGGGTGAGCAAACTTCGCTTGGCGATGCTGAACCAGAGCACGGGGTCGTGGGGGCGGCGCATGGGGGCGATTCCGACCTGGAATTCACGGGCTTCGGGGTAGCGTTGGCCGAGCATCCAGGCGTAGGTCATGAGCTGAAGTCCTTTGGCCTTGCTCGGTTTTTTGAGTTCAGACCATTCGTTTTTGCAGCGGGCGCTGCCCTCGTCGACGGCTCCCGTTTTGAGGTCTACGACGACCAGGCGCCCGTCGGACCATCGCTCGATTCGGTCGGCGGTTCCGCGCAAGGGGACCGGGCCAAAGTCTAGCTGCAGCGGGGCCTCCAGCATTTCTTCGACGCCGATAATTTCAAAGGCGAGTTCGCGGTCGTCTTCGTTCCGCTGGCCTTCGGCTTCGGCCCAGGCCTGTGCCATGTGCAGGGCGATTTGGCGGGTGAGCAGCGGGTAGCCGGTGTCGAGTGACGAAGGCATTTCTTTATTTACGCCCTCATGGGTCCATGCTTCGACGCGATCCAGAGCCCAGATTTTATGGTCGCGAAGGGTCTTGTAAAGTTGCTCGTGCACGAAGTGCAGCGCGGTTCCCAGGGCATCGGCCGCCACGCGGTCGTGGGTGCGCGATTCTTCGCGGATCTCGAGCACGTTGCGGACCAAAAAGAGGTAGGGGTCCTCAAGGAAGCGCTGGAATCCGGTAGGGCTAAGGCCCTTGCGCAGCAGGGCTTCGGCTACCATAGGCCAGACGTCGGGCCCACTAGGAACGTCGGCTCCTGCGGGCTGGAATTGGTCGGGGCGCAGCGGCCAGGTAAGCCGGCGCTCGGTCACGGTGACCCCAGGGTAGCTGGCAAGTTCAAGCTGGGCCTGGCGAACCCAACGGCTGGGCTCGCCCTTGCCGAGGCCGTCGGGCTCGCTGTTGACGACCATTACGACGGTTTCGGCGCGCTGCATGAGGCGGTAAAGGTGGTAGGCCGCTACCGATTCCCGGTCTTGAGGCAGCGGAAGCCCGTATGCCTTGCGCAGGTCAAAGGGCAGAAAGCTGGAGGTGCTTCGGCCTTGGGGCAGAACGCCTTCGTTCAGTGGGGCTATGATTAGTCGCTTGAAATCCAGGGCACGGGTCTCGAGCAAGCCCATGATTTGCAGTCCGTTGAAGGGCTCGCCAAAAAAGGCGACGGGCGATTCGGTGGCGAGCGATCGGTAGAGGCGGAGCATGCTGCCAATGCCAAGTTCCTCGCCAGGAAGCATGGCCAAAAGGCGTTCGAGGATTTGCACTATGGCGCGAGTGGGCTCGCCCTCCCAGGCGGGGCGCGGAACCGACAACCAATGCGCGGTGCGCTTCGCGAGCTCCTGAATGAGCTTCCGCGGGTCAGGTGCAGGCCGCCAAAGGCTGGATTCCGAGCCAAGAAGGGCTTCGACTTGGGCTGCGGACCAGTGGGAACGACGGGCTTTGCGAAGTTCGAATTGGGCGCGAATCAGAAGCCCCGGGTCGCTCACCATCATGGCCGAAAAGGGGTGGATCAGGGTGGCTTCAAGCAGTCGCCGCGGGTAGCTTCCTCGGTTTTGCTCGCGGGCTTCGTGCAGCTGCAGAAAGACCTCGACCCCCGCATAGGGCAGGGTGAGGTTTAGGGGCAGACCCATGGTGACGTTGGCTTCTTCAATGCCTTCGGGCAGGGCCTGCAGCACGGGCACCAAGAGGCTTTCGTCGCCCAGGACCACGGCGGTCTGTCGGGCCTCGTCGGGACCCCATTCTTCGAGCAGGGCGCCTACGGTCTGTGCGACTCCAAGGTGCCGGCTGGCCGAAATCACCTCAATATGCTGGCTGCTGGTGGCCCAGTGGGCGGGCGCATTGCTTAGGTCGCCCGTAAGACCTTCGGGAAGCCTCTGCAGCAGGTCGCGCAGGGCTTCGCCGGCTTCGTGCACCTTGAGGTCGAGGTAGTGGCGGTCGGCATCCCATAGGGCTTGGGCTTTAAGGTGCAGGTGGGCCGAGCGCAGAAGGGCCTCTTCGGGCGGGGTTAGGGCGTTGAATCCGGCAAAAAAGAGGCGGTCAACTCCGTGCCTTGCGCACCATGCGGACCACGCAGCTTCGCTAGGTCCTGCCCCCGGCGGTGAGGCTCTGCGAAACTGCATGCCCGGCGTGGTGAGGCCGTCGGCCCCTAGGGTTTCGTGGTAGCTGGTGTAGAGTTCAGGAAGCTGGCGCCAAAGGGTCAGGCGGCGGCTCATCAGTTCGGTAGGCTGGTCCAAGCCCCATTCGCCAAGGGCCTCGATTTCGCGCAGCTCGCGCAGGGCAGCCAGGGTATCGGCTCCGTGCCGGTCGAGCTCGCCAAAATCCCGAAGGATGGTTGGAGCCCATCGCAAAAACTCATCAAGGGGGTCGGCATGGGCCCCCGCAACACTGCGGTGGGCGCTAAAAAGAGCCAGCAGCTGTTCGGTCGGGCTGGCGGCGGCGACTCCGGCCAAGTCAGCCATTACCTCTTCGATGGCCCAAACGCTGGGACTAAGTACCGGCTGACCCTGACCCCAATGGCGCCTCAGGCTGCGTTCTGCCCTACGCGTAGGGAGCACAATGCCAACTCGGTGCAGAGGAACTCCGCAGGAGGTCGCTGCCTCGGCGACGCGCTGCAGGAAGGGAATCATAGGGACTTATCGGTAGAGGCCATGCTCCCGAATATACGCTGCAACGGCAGTCGGAAGGTCTTCAAGAGCCTCGCCGCCCGCAAAAACGGCTTGGCGAACCGCGCTGCTGCTGCGGGTCATTTGCAGGTCCTCAACGCGGACCACCCTAGGGTGCTGAAGCCAGGGCGAATGGGCGTCGAGCCCTGATTCGGGTCTAGGGTAGACTACCAGCCGCGCGAGTTCCAGGATGCGTTCGGGGTCGCGCCATTGGCTGAATCCGGCTAAATTGTCTTCGCCCATGAGCAGGACGAACTCGTGCTTTGGGTAGCGTGCGACCAGCATTTCAAGCGTTTGCACCGTGTAGTTGGGCTGGGGCATGGCAAGCTCGGCGTCGCATGCAATCAGGCCCGGGTGGCCTTGAACCGCCAGCTGAAGCATCTCGAAACGCTGCGCGTCGCTGACCAGGTTTTCGCCCTGCTTAAAGGGGCTTCGTGGGCTTAAAACCAGCCAGACTTCGTCGAGTTGGCTCTGCGCCTGAAGCCGTTCCGCAACCAGTAAGTGGCTGAGATGAACCGGATTATAGGTGCCAAAAAGCAGTCCTACGCGCAACGGGGGTCAAAGGCTTTAATGACTTCGAGGGCTTCGGCCGTGGCGCGATCCAGGTCGTCGTTCACCAAAATATGGTCAAAATCGGGAGCCTGGGTCAGTTCCCACTGGGCCTTGGTCAGGCGCAGGGCGATTTGTTCTTCGGTCTCGGTTCCGCGGTTGCGCAGGCGCTGGCCTAAAACTTCGAGGCTTGTGGGGGCCACAAAAAGCGCGAGCGCGTCCTGGCCAAACTGCTTTTTGAGGTTGAGTCCGCCCACCACGTCGATGTCAAAAACGACAACTTTTCCCTCGGACCAAAGCCGCTCGACCTCGCTTTTAAGCGTTCCGTAGTAGCGGCCAGGGTAGACCTCTTCCCACTCAAGGAAATCGCCGCGGTCGACGCGTTCCAAGAAGGCTTCGGTGCTCAGAAAGTGGTAGTCTACCTCGTCTTCTTCGTTGCCGCGCGGAGCCCTTGTGGTGGCCGAGATGCTGAATGCGAGCATGGGAAGGCGGGCCATGAGTCGGCGTACCAGCGTGGTCTTGCCCGCACCCGAAGGCGCCGAAAGAATGAGGAGTTGACCGTGGGACATATAGCTTGTTGGCTTCTGGCTTCTAGTTGCTGGTTGCTAGCTGCTAGTTTCTGGCTTAAAGGACGTTGAGGACTTGTTCCTTGATTTTTTCGAGGTCCTCCTTCATTTGCACTACTTGGCGCTGCATGCCTACGTGGTGGGCTTTGTTGCCCAGGGTGTTGATTTCGCGGCCAAGTTCTTGGGCCAAAAAGCCAAGCTTGCGTCCTTCGCCGGCCGAGAGGGCCTCGTGAAAGTGCTTAATGTGGGCTTTAAGGCGAACTTTTTCTTCGTTGATGTCAATTTTCTCGACATAAAACAGCAGTTCCTGTTCCCAGCGCTGCGGGTCCATGGGCTGGTCGTCGGCGGCCTTCACGGCGGCTTTGGTCAGGCGGCCCTTGAGGTGCTCCAGGCGTTCTGGTTCAGCAGCTTCGATTACGGGCAGGCCCAGCTCAATCGTGGCTAAGTTGGCTTCGAGGTCGCGGGCCAGTGCGGACCCTTCGTGGCTGCGAAAGGTTTGAAACGCTTCAAGCGCGGAACGAATCAGAGCATCCACGGCCTTTGCCTCGGCCGGATCCAGTTCGCCTGCAGGTCCCTGCTCGGTCGGAACGCGCAATGCCATGGACAGGGCTTCGGCCGGAGTCAGGCTTCCGCCCGCAATGCGCTGAAGGTCTTGCATGGTTTGGCGCAGGTGGGCTTCGTGGAGCCCGTTGCTGCGGCCCTCGGCCTGTTCGCGGTTGATGCTGACGTCGACTTTGCCGCGAACCACGGCGTCTCCAATCATTTTGCGCCACGTCAGGTCGCGCTCGCGGTAGCGGTGCGGCATGCGCAGGTTGAGGTCGAGGCCGCGGCTGTTGAGCGAGCGGATTTCTACCGAGATGCGCTGGCCTTCGTGGGTTGCACTGGCCTGGCCGAAGCCGGTCATGGATTGAATCATAGCGGCAAAGGTAGGAAGGAGGCGGCCGCCACCTCGCCTTTGGCGAGGGTGGCCGGCCCGCGCGCCCGCCAGTCGTCGATCAGCTCGGTCGCGGAACAGGCGTCCGGGCGGTCGCGCAGGCCCAGGCCCTGGGCCAGGAGGCCCAGGGCCTGGGCCGCCTCCAAACCAGAACTCCGAATGCCCACCGAACCGTGCCGCTTGCTCAAACGCTGCCCGTCAGAACCCATCCACAGCGGCGCCAGCGCCACCTCCGGAGCTTGGGGATTGCCCAGCGCGCGGTGCATAAAGTCCTGGACCGCCTGGCTCGTGGCAAGATCCCTGCCCCGCATCACATGGCTAACGCCCTGCTCAAAGTCGTCTACCACCACGGCAAGCTGGTAGGCCCAGGCCCCGTCTGCGCGGCGAAGTACCACGGCTTCGTCGGGGTAGCGAAGGCGCCGAGCGCCTGGTCCGCCCAAGGGCCAACGGCCGTCGGCGCAGGTCCCTGTGTAGGACCCCATAAAACTTCCGTGGGGCGCCGAAACCGCCTCGTCCATGTCGCGGCGCGTGCAGCGGCAGGCAAAAACCAGCCCTTGGGCGGCCAATAGGCCCAGGGCCTCGGCGTAGCGGGTTCCGCGCTGGGACTGCAGTGCCACCTCTTTGTCCCAGTCCAGGCCGAGCCAGGCGAGGTCGCGTCGCCAGCCCTCGGCAAACTCGGGCTTGCTCCGCTGCGGATCCAAATCTTCGATGCGCAAAAGCAGGGTTCCTGCCTGAGACCGCACCTGAAGCCAGGCCAGCAGCGCCGTCGAGGCATTGCCCCAGTGCATGATTCCCGTGGGTGAAGGGGCGAGGCGTCCGACCATAAAGCCTAAGGTAGGGATTGCCTAATTGGCTACCTTTACTTTATGCAATTTGACACCCTTGCCATTCACGGCGGCCAGCACCATGACCCTTCAACGGGCGCGGTCATGCCCCCAATCTACCAAACCTCGACCTATGCCCAAGAGGCCCCTGGCGTGCACAAAGGCTACGAATACGGCCGCACCCAGAACCCGACGCGGCATGCACTCGAGCATTCTATTGCAGCTATTGAGGGCGGAACCCATGGCATTGGCTTTGGCAGCGGACTCGCCGCCGTCGACGCCTGCATGAAGCTTCTCAAGCCCGGCGACCACGTGGTGAGTACCAGCGACCTTTACGGCGGAACCTACCGCCTCTTCACTAAAATTTATGAGCCCTTTGGCTTGAAATTTAGTTTTGCGCCCCTGGCCGACCCGGCGGAACTCCGCAGCCTAATTACTCCGGCCACCAAAATGGTTTGGCTCGAGACGCCGACCAACCCAATGCTCAACGTGCTTGACATTAAAGCCTTAGCTACCGAGGCTGCCAAGGTTGGTGCCATGGTGGTGGTCGACAACACCTTTGCAACACCCTACCTGCAGCGCCCTTTGGAGCTTGGAGCCCACATCGTGCTGCATTCCGCAACCAAGTATCTTGGCGGGCACAGCGACGTCATCCTTGGGCTACTGGCCGTGGCCGACGCGGCACTGGCCGAGCGCCTCTACTTCATACAAAATGCCTCAGGGGCCGTTTGCGGACCCATGGACAGCTTTTTGGTACTGCGCGGAATC